>DBXQ01000133.1:0-15351 GCA_002309955.1 Bacteroidales bacterium UBA1208 | reverse complement strand
CTCTTTTTAAGCAATTCACAACGGGTGGCTTATGATTCGGAGTATTGGGAGTGTTCTGAACAATCAGAGGTCTGTTGGGATGGCCGACTATGTCCTTTGGTGAGGTTTGTCGTTTATTTACTCCACTCTTTTCTGTTTTATAAAGGCGACGGAGGATATTGTCCTCCGCCCCCTTGGTAGTTTTCACAACGGAATAATCCTTATTGTGAATTGCTTAAAAAGTTTTGCAAAGATACAATTTTTTTTTGAATTGGGAAGATTTTTTTAGGTGTTTATAGGAGAAGTGGGAGGAAGGTAATCGGGGAGTCTTGGGTGTTGGGGAGTTCTGATTATCCAGGTCCAAGGGGTGCCTTTGCTTTACAGCTCTACTTCTTGGCGGAAGTCTGCTATCTCTACGCGGTTCCAGCCCACTTCGTTAAGGGTTTGCTTGAAGTGTTCCTGGGTCTCGGCCTCACCGTGGACAAGGAAGATTTTTTTCAGACGACGTTTTTCTTGACAGCCAATGTAGTTTATCATTTCGCTATAGTCACCGTGGCCTGAGAGCGACTCAATACGGCGCAATTCTGCCCGCACTTCGTATTTATGCCCAAATATGGAGACGGTTTTGTCTCCCCGCATGATTCTTGCCCCAAGGGTCTTGGGTTCACAGTATCCCACACAAAGAATTGTGGTTGTGGGGTCGTCGATATGGTTGGCCAGATGGTGCTTGACGCGACCAGCCTCCATCATACCCGAAGCAGAAATGATAACACAGGGTTTGTGGCGCACATTGAGTGCCTTTGAAGCCTCAACGGACTGAATATATTGCAGGCGGTCGAACCCGAAGGGATCGGGGTCTTTCTTCATGTATCTGAGGATGGACGGCCCGAAGCATTCGGTATGAAGACGCATGATATTAGTAGCTGATACACTCAACGGACTGTCGACAAACACATCAATGTCAGGCAATAGATCAGCCGTTTCCAAACGGTCTAAAGCATAAATGATTTCCTGCGCACGCCCCACAGCGAATGAGGGAATAATGAGCTTGCCTTTTTTCTTGGTGCAGGTATCCAGCACGGCCATTAGCAACTCTTGCTCGGCATCCTCGATAGTGGTGTGGAGACGGTCACCATAGGTGGATTCCATGATAAGATAGTCGACCTGTGGGAAAGGCTCAGGATCTTTGAGTATCCGTTTGTTATAACGGCCTATATCACCAGTGAATCCCAATTTGATGGTTCTACGGCCATCTTTGACTTCAAGATACACGCAACTGCTTCCCAGAATATGCCCAGCATCGTAAAATTCCACCGTCACTTCTCCTTCAATATTGAATTGTTTGTGATACGGAACACTGATGAAACAGCTCATACACGCCTGTGCATCCTGCTCGGTATAGATAGGCTCCACCTCGGGCAGATTCTGTTCCCTGCGTTTTTTATTGAATGTATGAGTATCCGCTTCCTGTATTCGACCGGCATCGGCAAGCATGATGGCACAAAGGTCGCGTGTGGCAGGAGTGCAAAGCACCGTACCCCTAAACCCCTCTTTATAGATGTAAGGTATCAGTCCTGAATGGTCAATGTGGGCATGGGAAAGAATCAGATAGTCAATCTCTGCGGGGTCAAACCCGAGGTCTCTGTTCATCGCATCGGTTTCCAAGCCTTTGCCTTGATACATGCCGCAATCGAGAAGTATATTCAATCCTTTTTTCGTGGTGATAAGGTGTTTGCTGCCGGTCACTTCACGTGCGGCCCCCATGAATTTCAGTTTCATATCAGTTTTCTGTTATTATGAGTCAACTTAATAATAATCATTTCCATACAGCATCATGTCTCCTTCTTTGCCAAGAGACAATAGCAAAGCAAAGATACACTTTTTTTTTCAAACATAAACAATCCTTCATACTCATCGGAAAAGAGAAAAAACGTTTAATCGAAAAAAAAACGTATATTTGTAATGTCCAACAAGAAGCAAAATAATGCTCAACGTATTATAAATTAGCCAATAAAACACAAAGCACTATGGCACTAAAAAGAGTAATGGTTCTCACAGGGGGCGGCGATTGTCCCGGACTCAACGCCGTCATCCGCGGAATAGTCAAACGTGCTTCCCAAGAGAAGGATTGGGAGGTAATAGGTTGTATCGAGTCCTTCAACGGTGTGTTGCGTGAGCCCACTGAAATCGTCGAGCTGAACGAAAAAGCCGTCGAAGGTCTCCAAATACAAGGCGGCACCATCCTTGGCACCACCAATAAGGGCGGCCCATTTGCATGGCCAGTACGCCAACAGGACGGCACTTGGACCACCGTTGACCGCAGCGACGAGATGATACGCAAGCTGCAATACCTTGGTGTTGATGCTGTCATTAATATTGGTGGCGACGGCTCCCAGCGTATCTCGTTGGGACTGGCACAAAAAGGCCTGAATATCGTGGGGGTGCCTAAAACCATCGACAACGACCTCTCCTCCACCGACTACACTTTCGGCTTCCAAACCGCTGTGCAGATATGCACCGAAGCCATCGACAAACTGGTCACAACAGCCGCCAGCCACAACCGTGTCTTCATCATGGAGGTAATGGGCCGTGATGCCGGTTGGATAGCCCTCCATAGTGCCATCGCCGGAGGTGCCGACATCTGCATCATTCCCGAGATCCCCTACGATATCAATAAAATAAAGGAGAAGATAGAACAGCGCTACAACAAACGCCACGGCTACTGCATCATTGTGGTGGCCGAGGGTGCCAAGCCCAAGGGCGGCACCACTGTCGGCACCGAGAGCAGCGAAGTGGGCTACCAACACATCCGCCTTGGCGGCATCGGTCACCAACTGGCTGCCGAACTCAAGGCTGCTGGAGTGGAGCACGACATCCGCTGCACCATCCTTGGCCACCTACAGCGCGGCGGCACCCCTGTGGCTTTCGATCGCATCCTTGCCTCTCAGTTCGGTGTACGAGCCATGGAGGAGGTCATTCGCGGCAACTACGGCCAGATGGTGGCCTACCGCCATCCCGACATTGTCGCCGTACCCCTTGAAGAGGCCGTCCGCGCCCAGAACCTCGTCGACCCCAACGGCAGCCTTGTCCACACCGCCAAAGGCCTCGGCATCGAGTTCGGGCAGGATACCCCTGTTAGCAAATAAGCATAATATCGCTCCAAACAATATTGCCCTATGATTAATGATGAAAAGGAAAGATCAGGCCGACTGACAAAGATACTCCTTGCCTTGGCATTTCTGACACTGATAATAATAATAGTGGCACTGTTTTACCGAAGTAACTCTTCCAAAGAAGACTCATCCAGTGCTGTAGAAGAGATACACGAAACCACTGAAGAATTCAACACGGTTGTAGAAGAATCCGCGCCATACAGCCCGACCGCTAATGCCGACATGCAGAGCGAAATCAATGCATTGCATCGGGAAATCGCCCAACTAAGACAAGAAGTCCAGCAACTGAAAGGCAACAAATCCACTACCTCATCCAAGACACAAACAAACGAGGCAAATCTTCAATCTACAACAGTAACCCCCAACAACACAACAACGAGGACTAAACCAACAGAGCAAACTCCCGTAAAGCAGAAACAAGAGACTGCTTTCAACCCCAATGATGTGACATTGGCCAAATACTCCCACGATTGGGTACAACCCAATGCCACGGTAGCATTCCAAAACAACACCAACCGCACCATCACACAAATTACTGGACGCATAATATATTACGACATGCAAGGCAACATGCTTGACTACCAAGATTTCTCCAAACCAATCAATATTGAACCAGAAATGGTAAAAAGCATCTCATTAAAGGGATATGGCCATCATGAGTCTTATTCTTACTACCAAAGCGACCATCGTAATAGTATGCCAGGCCGTCAGTACAAAGTGCGTTTCGAACTCAAATCATATAAAACACAATAAATCCAGGTATTACCATGAAAAGAATGAAATTAATGTTGACATTTGCCGCCGTGGCCATGATGGCGGTCTCCTGCTGCCCTAAGAAAGAGACGCAGAAAATATTAGTACTCTATTATTCACTGACAGGCAACACCAAAACCGTGGCCGAAGAGATTGCCAACCGCCTCGGTGCCGACATCGAGGAAATTGTCTGTGTCAACCCTTACGACACCAACTTCCAAGCCTGCATCCAACGTTGCATGCAGGAGCGTGAGCAAGGTGTAATCCCCGACATCCAGCCCATAAAATCCGACCTCAGCCAATACGACATCATCTTCATCGGCTATCCTGTCTGGTTTGGCACCTATGCACCGCCTATCGACAAATTCCTCCTCAACGAAGACCTCAGCTGCAAGAAGATAGTTCCTTTCTGCACCTTCGGCAGTGGCGGACTGGAATCAAGCATTGCCGACCTTAAAGACGACGAACCCTATGCCGAGATACTCCCTGGCTACGGTGTCCGCGCAGCCCGCTTGGAGGCCATGCCACAGGAGATTGACCAGTTCTTGAAAGCCAGTGGTTTTGTCGAAGGCGAATACACCAAGCTGGAAGACTTCCCCAAACAGCATGAAGTACTCGTGGAAGAAGCAGACATCTTCGACGCTGCCGTCGACGGTTATCCCATGATTCACGCCCAAGCCATGACCGTAGCCTCCCGTGCCCTGCCCAATGGCACCGAATATCTCTTCACTGCCGAGGACCTTCCCCGCGAGGACAAACCCGACATGTCTGTCGGCAAGATGCAGGTCTATGTCACCGTCATCGATGGTCAAGCCCCGGTCTTCACCAAAGTTATCCGCTAAAATCATTGATGATAATAATCGTATTCAACTAATTGTAGTGCCAAAAGTACTCTATCATAGGCATCATCCACCATCTGTCCGCCGGCTCCAATGAGGCCGGGGGGCGTTTTTTTGACACCAAATGCCAGATATGCCTCTCTGTCCAAATTTACGGCAATACATACTATCTTTTTATACCTAATAATCGAAAATAAAAATTAGATAAAAAAATATTAACTTTGCATTCTCAAACAACGCACTAAAAGAAAAATGCATATCACATTATATCATTATAATCCAACATACTGACTGAGTCCAATTACCGTTTTCAGACAATATCAAGCCAATATGCCGTCCGCCTTGTACAAGAAGTAAAAAACATAATATATTCACTAAACAAACAATAAAAAACACAAAAAAAATGTACAACAACAAGAAAAGGGAGTATACCTCTCCCGAAATGGAAATCTTGAACACCCGCGTGGAACGCGGCTTCGAAGGGTCGACCACAACCGATGATACATTCACCAACCCCACCGGCAACGACCGCTATGCTATGGGCGAAGGTATTGGACACAGATTTAGTTGATTCTTAAAAACTACAGCAAGATGAAGAAGTATTTCTATCGCACAGCCACATTCATGTCCATCGTGGCACTGTTCTCGCTCGCCTCTTGCCAGAAAGAAGAAGACGGCAAAGTGCTGTTCACCGGCTCAATCGAAAAAGCCACCATCGAAAGCAAGACCTCCATCCAAATCGACGATGCCACCAACGAAGGCATGGTGGTATGGGAATCAGGCGACCAAGTGGCCATCTATGACCAAGGTGTCTCCTACACCCTCGAAGCCATCCCCACCGGCGACTTCACCACCGCCGACTTCACTGGCGACGCCACCCCCTCCGGCGGCCCCTACTACGCCATCTACCCTGCAGGCATTGCTTCTGGTTCCGAGAGCATCACCCTCCCCGCCGAGCAGACCTGCTCCAACGGCACCCGCTTCACCGCACCCATGTATGCCTACTCCACCACCAGCAATCTGGTGTTCAAAAACCTCTGCGGCGTCCTGCAACTCAATCTCCCTGCCGTGAACAAGACCATCGCCCGCATTGAGCTCACCACCCCCAACAACAACATCTGCGGCGACTTTGCGGTCAACTACAACAACGGCGACCCCCAGTTGAACTGCACCACCAACGGCGGCCACAAGCTGACCCTCAACTGCGGCGAGCAGGGCATGGACTGCAGCCAAGGCCTCACCTTCTACATCTACCTGCCTGCCGGAGACTACACCAACATGACCTTTGCCATCGAGGCTACCGACCACAGCAGCTGCCTCAAGCACTTCGAGGACGCCGCCAATCCCATCACCATTGTTCGCAACACCTATTATCCCACTACCCTCAGCAACCTCTCCTTCCTCGCCCCCGCCCAGTTGGTCGACGGAAAAGCCTTTTCGAGTGTTATGATGAGCCATCACGATTTGAAAAATCTGGTGTTCGAATACAATAGCACACGCCCGGCCAGCACCAACGGTCTCCTCTCAACCAGCAATTCTACCCCCATCTACTACACCATTGAAAACACCACAATGATTGTCTACACTCCCGCTGCCCAAATGTACGCCAATCCCGATTGCTCTTATATGTTCTTTGAGACCTTTGGCGGCAATGTAGAACAAATTGATTTTGGCACAGGCTTCAACACTGCAAATGTAACTACAATGTCCAACATGTTCGGTGGTTGCACCAACCTCACAAGTTTGGATATTTCAAGTTTCAACACTGCAAATGTGGCCAACATGTCGTACATGTTTTCCTACTGTCAAAACCTTGGGAACTTAAACCTTTCAAACCTCAACCTTCAGTCCGTCACAACTATGGCAGGAATGTTTAGTCGCTGCGGCGTCCAGACGCTGAACCTTTCAGGTGCTACCACATCTTCTGCCCTGAACAATGCCACCAGCATGTTTAGTTACTGCGAAAACTTGTCCGGCACACTTGATCTTTCCGGAATCGAACTGAGTACCATCATTAACTGGTGGAACAAATTTGACATCTTCGGCAACACTGCCACAAACGCCTCATTAACCGTCCTGTGCACACAAAATACCTATAACGCACTCAATGACGGGCACAGTTCTGACTATGGCTTAGCAGGCAACAACCATATCACACTTCAGGTGGTAGAATAAAAAGCCTACAGGATTCGCGGCGTAAGCCGCACACCTAAAAAGAACGCTGCAAAACAACACTTGCAGCGTTCTTTCTTTTTCAGCAGAGAGGCCACTCCATACTAACTTTTTCATACCTGTCCCCCTAAAAAATCAAAAAAAAAAATTACTAATTTTGCATTTTCAATCAATGCAAAGAAATCTAAATATATAGTTGACATACAACACATTGAGCCAAACCGTCACCTATATCCACTACCCTATCAACAATGCTTTCCACCTTAGACAACAAAAAGAAAAAATATTTTACCTATTAAACAATTAAAAAAAACAAAAAATGTTCAACAACAAGAAAAGGGAGTATACCTCTCCCGAAATGGAAATCCTGAACGCCCGCGTTGAGCGCGGCTTCGAAGCAAGTACAGCAACCTACAACACACTCAGCGGCAATGGTAACGAGTCGGTTGAGAGCAGTGGCAACAATTACAATGACGCTATTTTCAGTTGATTAAATCGCAAGAAAAATGAAGAGAATAGTAGTATCGTTTTTGTCACTTTTGACCATTGCAGGAATTGTGAGCTCCTGCCAGAAAGATCAACATGCCGGTAACGGCAGCAAGTTTACCGCCACCATGGAGGCCTGCACTTCTATCTATGGAAAGACCGTATTAGACGGCAGCATGCTTAATTGGGTTGACGGAGACCAAATCAAAGTGTTCGGTTCCAGAAATGCCGAAGGTGTCTATGCCGCTGTTACCGGTACCGATGACGCTACCACCGCCACATTCGAGAATGTACAAGGCGATGCCGGTTCACCCGTGTTCCACGCCATCCATCCCGCTTCTGTGGCCGTGAATGCCACCAGTGTAACCCTGCCCGCCGAGCAGGTGTCCGTCAATGGCTCATTGACCGATTTCCCCATGTACGCCACCTCGGAGAACAACTCTCTCCAATTCCAGAACCTGTGCGGTATCTTGAAATTCCACCTCACCAAGAGCGATGTAAGCATCAGCAGCATCAGTGTCACCACCACCGACGCCACCAACGGCAACTTCACCGTGTCATACGACACAGAAAACAAGCCCGTCCTGACCAGTACCGGTTCGGCAACCAAATACACCACAACGCTGACCTGCACCACACCTCAGGACATCACCAACGGCGTCGACTTCTATATGTATCTGCCCCAAGGCAATTACTACGGCATGAAGATTGTCTTCACCACATCCACCGGAATGACTTGCACCAAGACGGTGTCGGCCGAAAACCACATCGACATAGTGCGTAGCCAATACAGCACCCTCACCCTTACGGGAACCAACTTCGACTTTGTGCCAAGCGGTGCCCTGAGCGGACTTTTCACCATTAACAACAACGGCGCCAAAGTCCACTTTGCCAAGGGAAACCTGCAGTACCAGCCCAGCACCGATACCTGGCGTTTTGCCGAACACCAGTACGATTACA
Organism: Bacteroidales bacterium UBA1208; assembly: GCA_002309955.1. GTDB lineage: Bacteria > Bacteroidota > Bacteroidia > Bacteroidales > P3 > Colimorpha. The sequence goes on along the minus strand of DBXQ01000133.1, from coordinate 6,989 downwards.
TTGCGCAACGCAACCAGTCGGTCGACCTCGCCACCTACACCGGTTGGCTCGACATGTTCATCTGGGGTACGGGCAACGACATGAGTGCCACCACAGGAACATCAAGTGCAGGTTTTACCGATTGGGGAACTTATCCCATCAGCAACGGCGGGGAAACAGGCGGACTGTGGCGCACTCTGACATATAATGAATGGCATTATCTTTTTGTGAACAACCGTGGTAATACAGGGTTTCCATTTGGACGCGGCATAGTGAATGGAATTAAAGGAGTTATTCTTTTGCCCGATTCATTTGTGAAACCCGATGGCATAGCTTTCACCGCACTACGTATTAATGAAGACTGGAACACAAATGTTTATACTCTTGAAGAATGGACAGCCATGGAGGAGGCTGGAGCAGTGTTCCTTCCTGCAGCAGGGTACTACAATGCCACCAACATTGTCCAGGAGCAAATGATGGGCTGTTATTGGTCTAAGACTCGAACCACCAGTGGAATTGCTGAATTCGCATTCTTTTCCGGCAATGATGGTTTCTTTTTCCCTTTTGATTGGAAAAGAAAATATCCATCTACTTTGAAATTCTCCTGCTCAGTTCGATTGGTTTGCAATCAGCAATTGGCAGAATAATCATTCAACCCAAAAAGAAGTCCTTGCCATAGTGCAAGGACTCTTTTTTTTGCTGCCAGTCATCATTGCCACCCACATAACGTGCCTGCTGCACCCACTCTCAATAAACCAACATGCAATGTTTGTTCTTCTTTCCGGAGGGGAGCACCCTCCTCTCCCTCGCTATTGAGAGCGACTCCCTTGGGTACCCGAAACCCATATAGGCCTTCTGAAAAGAAGCACATTTCCGACACTTGACCACAAATTCACCAATGATATTTTCATAAAAAATCGTGTTATTATTTCACGTGTCCATGTATAATTCAAGAATTATATGTATATTTGCATTTTGCATGAAATTGTGCAATATATCACCCAAGTGATATATTGTCAATATGTTGTATAGATAAAGAGTACACAAAAACAGTAACAATGGAACTGAAAAAAATAAAATCAGCCCTCATCTCCGTCTACTACAAAGACGGTCTTGAAGACATCGTCAAAGCCCTCGACCGCCAAGGCGTCACCATCTATTCCACCGGCGGCACACAGAAATTCATCCAAGAACTCGGCATCGAACCCGTAGCCGTCGAATCCCTGACTGGCTATCCCTCCATCCTCGGAGGCCGTGTCAAGACCCTCCACCCCAAAGTCTTCGGCGGCATCCTCAGCCGTCGCGACATGTACTCCGACGGTGAACAGCTGGCACAATACGAAATTCCGGAAATCGACCTCGTCATCGTCGACCTCTACCCTTTCGAGGCCACCGTGGCTTCCGGCGCCCCCGAGCAGGACATCATCGAGAAGATTGACATCGGAGGCATTTCCCTCATCCGTGCCGCCGCCAAAAACTTCAACGACGTGGTCATCGTCCCCGCCGTCAACCACTACCAAGAGTTTCTCAACATCTACACCGAGCAGGACGGTGCCACCACCCTCGAGCAACGCCGCCGCTTCGCTGCCTATGCCTTCAACGTCAGTTCCCACTACGACACCGCCATCTTCAACTACTTCAACCAACAGGAGCAGCTGCCCGTGTTCAAACTCAGCGGCAACCAGGCCAACCCCCTGCGCTATGGCGAGAACCCCCACCAAAAAGGCTGCTACTACGGCAACCTCGACGCCTGCTTCACCAAGCTCAACGGAAAAGAAATATCCTATAACAACATAGGCGACATCGATGCTGCCTGTGCCCTTATCGACGACTATGCCGACACCACCTTCGCCATACTCAAGCACAACAACGCCTGCGGCCTCGCCACCCGTCCCACCCTGCTCCAAGCCTGGACCGACGCTCTGGCCGGCGACCCCGTCTCCGCCTTCGGCGGTGTGCTGGTCACCAACCGCACCGTCACCAAAGAAGTGGCAGAAGAAATGCACAAAATCTTCTTCGAAGTGTGCATCGCTCCCGACTACGACGACGAGGCGCTGACCATCCTCCGTGGCAAAAAGAACCGCATTATCCTCAAGCGCAACGCCTTTAAGATGAGTCCTCAGGTGTTCCGCAACGCCCTCGACGGCATCCTTGTGCAGGACCGCGATACCATCGTCCCCACTGCTGCCGACATGGCCAAGAGTGTCACCTCCACCCCCATCACCCCGCAACAGGCCTCCGACCTCGCCTTTGCCACCATCCTTGTCAAACACACCAAAAGTAACGCCATCGTGCTGGCCAAAAACGGACAACTTTGTGCCAGCGGCACCGGCCAGACCTCGCGCGTCGACGCCCTGCGCCAAGCCATCGCCAAAGCCCAGTCATTCGGCTTCGACCTCAACGGAGCCGTCATGGCCAGCGACGCCTTCTTCCCCTTTGCTGACTGTGTAGAGATTGCCCACCAAGCCGGCATCGTCGCCGTGGCACACCCCGGCGGCTCCATCCACGACCAAGACTCCATCGACTACTGCGAGCAGAACCACATGGGAATGGCCATCACCGGCTACAGGCATTTCAAACACTAAATGAAACTTTTTCACCCTTTTTGCGTATAATCACACATCATCATAAACAAGAAAAAAACAGAATAGTATAAATGGGTTTATTTTCATTCTTTAACAAAGAGGTAGCTATGGACCTTGGCACTGCCAACTCCATTGTCATCCACAACGATCAGGTAGTCGTCGACGAACCCTCCATCGTAGCCGTCGACCGCAACAACAACCGCATTATTGCCGTCGGTAAACGCGCCCAGATGATGGCCGGGAAAACCGACAACAAAAACATCGAAACCGTCCGCCCGTTGCGTGGCGGCGTCATCGCCGACTTCGAGATGGCCCAACACCTCATCCGCGAACTTATCGGCATGACCAACATCAACCGTTCCTTCATGCCCCCGTCGCTGCGCATGGTCATCTGCATTCCCTCCGGCATCACCAATGTCGAGGAACGCGCCGTGCGTGAAAGTGCCGAGCAAGCCGGAGCCAAAGAGATACGCATGATCCACGAACCCATGGCCGCAGCCATTGGTATCGGTATCGACGTACTCGAACCCGAAGGCCACATGATTGTCGACATCGGAGGCGGCACTGCTGAAATCGCCGTCATCTCCCTCGGCGGCATTGTCTGCAACAACTCCATCCGTGTGGCAGGCGACGAATTCAACGAGAACGTTGTTGAATACATGCGCAAACAGCACAACATGGTCATCGGTGAGCGCACTGCCGAGCAGGTGAAAATCAAAGTCGGCGCCGCCGTAAGCGAACTCGACGAACCCCCCGAGGACTATCCCACCCTGGGCCGCGACCTCCTCACCGGTCTCCCCAAGGAAATCTCCGTCAATTACAAAGAGATTGCCCATGCCCTTGACAAATCCATTGCCCGCATCGAACAGGCCATCCTCGACACCCTCTCGGCCACCCCGCCGGAGTTGGCTGCCGACATTTACCGCACCGGTATCTATCTGGCCGGTGGCGGCTCGCTGCTCCGCGGCCTCGACCAACGCATCTCTTCCAAGACCAAACTGCAGGTCCACATTGCTGAAGACCCCCTGCGTGCCGTGGCAAGAGGAACTGGCATCGCCCTCAAGAACTTCTCCAAGTTCTCCTTCCTCATCCGCTAACAATAGTACTTCATCATACACACAGCACACCCTGCCAACGCGCAGCGTGTGCTGTGTTTTTTTCCATAATAACCCTTTGCCGACACAAAGGCCTCTCACGGCTCCCGCCCCCCCCAACCTACAACGCTCATCACAAGCCTGATGTTCGGCTGCTATTCGGTAAAAGACCATAGGACAATAACAACCATTCTACCGTCCACTCATCCTTTCACATGATAAACCCCAATCAATCATTAGGCATTACCCTGATACTGCCCCGATACACTCCACATCAACTGGTCTAAACCGTATTGGTATATTTTCTTTTGCCCTTACCGAGCGTGGTTTGTACACCCAAGACAATGCTATTGGGCTATATTTGTCATGCCTTTTCAAGAAGGTTCATAGAAGTCCCCTATAGCTATTCAGGCTTTCTGTTGTCTGGGCACAACAAAAACGGTTTCCCAATTCCCGTCATCCTCTTTCAACGCATGCCCTTTTTCGCGAATCTTCCCCAACTTGCGCCCAAGTCCCTTTCGCATTGCCCTTGGTTCGCTCTTTCATCCACCCTTCGACCTCCGTTTCCCCCTCAGTTCTCCTTTTGATATGGGAGAACGATGGGAGAACTGAGGACTAAGGAGCGGCGGAAGAGCGGCCATGTTCCTATTGGTCACCAAGATGGAGAATAGGATAAAACGGTTATTGTCAGTCTTTCCATTTATATTTCTAATAAAACATCCACTTACCTGTAGTACGTACAAACTTCTTAACGATTCAAATAAAATATCCTTCATTCCTTTTTCTCCTATTAATATTAAACATCTTCTCACAATCTCAATGGATTCCATTTTTTGTGCTATTCTCAGTTTCTATGCTGTAGATGCCAAGTCACAGATATAGTGTAAAATGATGTGTAATTAACAAAAATGAAAAGAAAAAATACTTAAAAAAAGTTAAAAAAGTGTAACAAAACAAGACTTTTGTGTCTTAATGGAAAATGATATTTTAGAACAAGGTCAATCAAAAAACAACTTTATGAAAAGAATCGTCATTTTAATCAGTCTTTTGGTCTCGTTCTGCACTTTGCAGGCTCAGGATACCATATACCCATATCAAACAAACGGCATATTCTATGTCGACACCTCATTCATTCACTTAGAAAACGAACTTAGCCATTCCCCTCACATAGGGGTGGGAGGCTACGCCGACCATGCTACAGGAACATGGTGCAGCAACGACGTATTTGCCATCAAGCACATAGGTTCCCAAGTCAGAATAACAGGCGTAGCCATGCCATTTCTTTTCAGAACAGAATTCATCCACACAACACCACCCGAAGACTGGAATCACTTATATGGCATACTGATAACGATAGACAGTGACGACTATGCACACCCCCATGTACATTTGACAAGCAGTTACGTATTGCCCGGCGACCCATACGATTGCTATCTTGCTCTACAAAACGAGTCGGTATGCGGCGAACTGGATACAGTTATCGGAGCCTATTCATTCTATTTCGAAGAGCCTATCATAGTATCCGGCCCATTCTATATTGGCTGCTATGTCAAGAATTCTCATACTCGATACGGTATTGGCCATGAATCTTATTATGGAATATCTTGTCAGAACTATCCTGAACCGTCCATCACATACGACAGTTGCATTTTAGGGTATTACCTATCCAACGACGACTCTACTGTCAGGAGCCAATGCCTCTTCGCCGCTGCCGCGGACTGCTTTGAATTAATGTGTCCCATCTTTTCGGTACCGGACACGGACAGTTTCGGATGTCCGGAGGTAGAGGGTTTCGGGTTTGCCGGCATCAATGCCGGGACACCCACCTTTGTGTGGGACTCCGCTGGTGAATATGGACGAATCCAGCTCGCCTATGGCCCTTACGATATGCCGTTGGACAGTCTGCGCATAGTGGAGACCCGTGGCTGGTATCACGAATTGTTTGACGGTACGCTCAGCCCTGACGTGTATTATCAAGCGCGTGTGCGTGCCCGCTGCCATCACCGCTGCCCTATACACGATACGGTGATGTGGACAGCATGGAGCGACCCGGTATTTTTCTACACAGGCGACCATATGCCTGACACGACACATCACCAAGACACCACGCACCACGAAGAAGGCATCACCGTCCCGGCAGAGACGCTGCCCTTTACCATCATGCCCAATCCCGCCCGAGGGGGAGAAGCCCTGATAGTGGCGATTGAGCAAGCGGTGCCACTGCGCGGCTTGACACTGGCAGTGCATGATGCAGCGGGACACGAAATGTTACGCATGGAAGTGTGTGAACGGCGTTTCGCCCTGCCCACCCATGGACTACAGGCGGGTGTTTATGCTGCAACACTCTTTTCGCTCCAAGGCTCTACCACCCGCCGCATAGTGATAGAAAACTGAACGGAAACGGATCCCAACAAACCGTTCTGACAGCGATTTCCTGTCCAATCTATGGGGAATCGCTATCTTATTTGCTTATTGGTTGCTTAAACCCAAATCGGTCATTAGGGTTAAAGAAATTGTTTGGAGAATAGAAAAAAAATGTATATTTGCATACACAAATAAAACAGAATCGTACGCATCCATAACATACAAAACACATATTTACAACAGTTTATATTTATCATACCATTTAAACACAATAAAAAAATGAAAAAACTTTTACTTATTAGTATCATTCTGGCTTTAGGTTCAGCTGCGACTTTGTCAGCACAAACCTATAGTATAACCATCAGCATCACTACTCCAGACCATGGAATTATCCGCCAGAACAACATCGCTTATGTTGAACAATCGGTGGGCTCAGGATGGTTTGTTTACTTTAGCTCTCTCACCCCAGGAACACCTTCATACCGTGTAAAGGTTCCCGAAGGGTGGTCAATCAAAGATTTCCACATCATTGACATACTACAGACATGTTTACCGACACTACCGACACCAAGCACACCGACACCAAGGGGAAAGATGTGCCTCATCAAATAATTTTCGGTTCAGTGAAAAATAATCCCGTGACCCATAGTCTGAACAACAGATGTCCATAAGCATAATAAAATGACAAATCAATATTCACCATAAAATCATGTATTATGAACAACAAATATTTACACACAGTACTATCCGTAATAGCAATGGCGGCAGCCTTGAACGATGCTGCGGCGCAATGGCAACCAATAGTCGATTACCCAAACCCTAATTACCTATATCAAGAGATACCCTGCCCTGAGAAGATAACCCCCTTCCGGGGGTTTGAGCCTCACATGGACTGGAGTCACCCCATGAGGATTTCTTATATTTGCGATTCAACTTATGAATATTTTACTATAGGGTGCCCCTTTTT
>DBXQ01000009.1:14356-21977 GCA_002309955.1 Bacteroidales bacterium UBA1208 | reverse complement strand
GTTTGATAAATTATTGGAGGTTGCGTACAAATAAATAAAAAGGATGCTCTTGCGAACATCCTTTTCACTAAGAAACAGCACTACTGAAAAAAATCAGTTTAGTGCTTTATTCTTTTTCTCTGTTAGAGACAGAGAGAAGTGTAATCAACAATCAGTAGCAATTAGAGGCTGAGGTTGATGTTGGTGACTTGGCTACGACCAATGTTGAGAGCCTTGCCGGCCTTGAGGGTCTTAACAGCAAGTTCAGTGTCGTTCTCGCCGAGGATTCTGATCTGCAGGCCAGAGTAGTTACCGTGAGGCAGTGCAATGTAGAAATCATTACCATTGGCGATGTTAACAGCGGTAGCGCATTCCAAACGAGTAGTGCTGGAACCGTTTTTTTCGATGCGGATAGTAGGAGCAGCACCGTACATTTTGATTTTGAAGATACCGTTGATGGCAACACCAGGAGTGGTGACTTCGATAGCCTTCACAGCAGGAAGAGTGGCGGATTGCAGATTGATTTTCAGAGCACCGAAAATGTTCTTGAAAAGAAGATTGCGGGTCTCGGAAACGGCATACATGGGGAAGTTGCTCAACTCACCATTGTCAGTATTCTGAACAGCCGGAAGTTGGAACATGTTTTTAGCCATGCTGATTTCAGCAGGATAAAAAGCATAGTAAGTAGCATCACCAGGATTCCCAGCAACCTGAGTCAGGTCAGCGATAGTGGCATTGTCAGCGTGAGGGGTGGCGGTAAAAGTACCAGTAGCTTCGGTACCCCAAACAATGATTTGGTCATTGTTTTCCCAGTTCACGTTGATACCGTCAAGAACGGTCTTGGTCTCTTGATCTACGCAAGCCTCCATGGAAGCAGTGAAACCAAAATTCTCTTCTTTTGCATCTTTGTTGCAAGAGGTCATACCCATGACGAGGGTAGCAACAGAGAAAATGGACAATAAAGCTTTTTTCATTTCTTTGTGAAAATTTTTTATTGATTTTAATGTAATTGATTAATCGAAGTCGCTGCCGTCATGGGACTCGCCGCTACTAATAAGATTTTCGTTGCTACCAGTGGGAAGTAACTCACCGCTGACCTGAAATCCTTTTTCGACACGTGCCCGCAGCACTTCTACCATTGGAGTGTCGTACTCCTTCTTCAAATTTTCTTTCATTTTTTTTTGTTGTGTATAAATTTAATTTGGGTTCTATTTATACCATTTAATTACCTTGTACAGGCAGAACCCCATAACCTATACTTCGGCATTATTTTGACGGTGCAAAAATACTAAAAAAAATGCATATATATTATTTTTTGTTCTCTCAATGAATATTTTTTTTTAGTTCTTATATTAAAGAATTGATACACATCCTATTATTATTGATTTTTTTTGCCCAATTCAAGCTATTTTTTTTGTTTTTTTATCTCGCGGATAAGGTGAAATCGCTTTTTTTCTTCCTCAAATTCTCCTTTTTTCGCCTATTTAGACATATCTGATTTGTATATATCTGCGTATTGTGTTGATTATAAATTAATTGTGATTTATACTTTTCTGATGGAAAATCTCTAATATGTTGGTAATTAAATTATTGAATAACGATAAATGGATGGGTGTAAAACCGGCATTATTCGATTGTGAATTTGAAACTGCGGTAGCGCGACGTGGTGGATGGATTTTCCGTTATATGCAGTTTTTCGTTACCGAAACTCATGATGCGGTGATCGTCCTTATTTTCTGTTCTATACGAAGAAAACAGATTGTAAAACTGGTCGAGGAATTCCTTTGAACGGATATCGATGGTGAGTTCGTAGCAAATCTCGTATTGTGCATCCAGTTTGAAGGTGCATCGATAGTCTGCCGTGTTGATAATCATAACCCCTTCCACACCGTTGCCCGCGGGCATATAGGTGATGTCGAACGATTGGCTCTCGGCGCGTTCGTTGCCCACAAAAGCGCCGAGCGACTGGATAATGTGATGGGCGTCGCGTCCCAGCTGTTCGGGAATGTAATCAGGTTGGGCTTGGCTCCATGCGGACAACGTGGCCGCAATGGAAAAAAGAAGGAAAAGTATCTTTTTCATTGTTTTGAAAGTCTTTCTATGATTGTTGCAATGGTTTGTCTCATGGCTGAGTGGTAATCGTTCAGAAACGTACCTGCCGGCCGGTTGGCGATGATGAGGCACACGGTCAGTGCTTCATGGCCAAGGGCTTGTGCAAAGCCGTATATGGCCGAGGTCTCCATCTCAAGATTGGTCACCGGAGTCCCGTTCCAACTAAACTGCGCCAATTTCTCGTTAAGATGTTTAATGCTGGGGGACAAGCGGATATGTCGGCCTTGCGGGCCATAGAAGCCAGGGGCGGTAACCGTGATGCCCGTATGCATGCACTCTGCTACTCGAGCCAGCAATGTCTCGCTGCCCTTTACGCAATAGGGTGAAGCCAGGCGGGTGTCGAACTGCATGTGCTGCTCGAAGGCTTTCTCCATTTCCGGTTCAAAGCCTTCCGAACCGTGGACATAGTAGTTCATCAGTCCGTCGAGCCCAATGGCGTAGCGTGCGGCTACCAGGCTGCCGCAATCCACCTCCTTCAGCAGCGATCCGCTGGTACCTATACGGACTAAATTGAGTGTGCGATGGTGGGAAAGGACGGTGCGGGTGGAGAGGTCGAAATTGGCTGCAGCGTCGAGCTCGGTGGCCACGATATCAATATTGTCGCATCCCATGCCTGTCGACAGAGCCGTGAAACGGGTGCCGTGGTAGCGCCCCGTCAAGGCATGGATTTCTCGGTTTGACGATTCATGTTCAATGCTTTCGAAAATACTTTTGAACATCTCGACCCGCTCAGGGTCGCCAACCAGCAACACATTGTCGGCCAGCATGTCGCCTGTGAGGTGGATGTGGTAAAGGCTCCCGTTGGGAGCCAATACCAGTTCGCTTTCTTTTATTGCCATGGCAGTGAATGTTCGTTTGTGCCTATGAATTCAGATTAGTTGCGGCCGCTGTTGGCATTGCGGGTCGTGGCGTTGCGGCTGTTCGACTCGTTGCTGCGTGACGAGGTGCTGGTACCTGTGCGTGACGAGGAAGAGTTGTTGTTGCCAGCACGCGATGACTGTGAAGTTGTGGCATTGTTGCTGCGGCTTGACGAGGAACGCGATGTGCTGCTGGAGCGTTTGGCACCGTTTTCGTTGTCGCTGTTGTCACGGGTGGAGACTGCCTGATTGCGTTGGGAGGAGGCTTGATTGTTAGTGGTGCGGATAGAGGAAGAAGTGCCTGGGTTGTTGTTGTCGCGGCCGACGGTGCTATTGTTGCTGCGCGATGAGCTGTTGTTGCTGCGCGAAGAAGATGATTCGGTTTTCACCTCGTTGCGCGATGAGGGCGTTTCGGTTTTCACGTTGCCACGCGAAGAGCTACCTTCCGAGCGTGAGGAGGAAATACCCGAGTCGTTGTTTCCGCGGCCGTTGTTTCCACTGTTGCGAGTTGACGATTTGTCGTTGCTGCGCGAGGAGGTGTTGCCTGCACGGCTGTTGCTGTTGTCTGAGCGCGAGGATGAGCTCTCGCCGCGTGTAGAGATGCTATTGTCGCGTGTGCCCGGGCCGTTCAGCGACTCGTTGCGACTGGGGGCGTTGGTGGTAGTACGGCTGCCTGTTGCGCGGTCGGTGGTTGTAATGGTGTTGCTTTTGCGGTCGCTGGTGATGCGGTTTCCGTTGCGTTCAGCGGGATTGTTGCGCACTGTTGAGGAGGAACGGGGTGCGGTGACGCGGCCTACAAGCGGCAGGTTGTCATATTGGTAGCCGTTACCTGTGGTGTGGTATCCCGGGTATTCACGTCCCGGTGTGTAGGGCTTTGGCGGGACGGGGGCTGGGTGATGCGGATGGCGCATGTAGTAGGGGTGATAATGGATGTGCGGATAATTGCGCCAGTGCCATCCTGGACGGTGGATATCATAGTGGTAGGTGTAGTAATATACCACGGGTCTGGGTGCGCGGACAAAAGGATTGTATGGCGGCATGACCCAGGCGAAGTTGGGACGCACATGTGTGGTGCGGAAGCGCAGGTACTGCGCTGCACTGTATATCTTGCCATGCTGCATCAGATAGATGCACTCCAAATCGATGGGCATGAAAATCTCCTCGCCTGTGTAGGCATCGTACCCATATAGCCAAATCTCGTAGAACGACGAGCTGATTTGCTCCGCCCAGACTTCGTTGATAAGTACATAGGTGGGCAGTTCGTCCTCATATCCGCAGTAAATCATCAGCTCATCCTGCCCGTTGAGACAGGCCACGGTGCGTGCTGCCTGATTGTAGGTGAAATAAAGGATGTTGTTTGCTTTAACAGTCACTGTGGCTAACATCAATGCCACCAATAAAACAAGCTTTTTCATGGCTGTATGTCTTTTAATTGTTTGTTTGTTATTTAGTATTTTTTTTGTCCGATTTATTTTGCAAAGATACGATTTATTTTGCATTCATCGCAACTTTTTCTCCACAACTTAGGTCGGAGACGGGTTGTTCCAAGTTTGCCAGCTGTTTTTCACTTTGCCCTTCCTCGTATCTTCAGTTCTTCCTCTGCGGAAGAAGAAGGAAAGAATAAACCCAAATCGGTCATTAAGCTAAGTAGGCCTCCGATAGAGGCCGTTCAAAAGCAAAGTGGAGACATGTAAAACGGAAAGGCTGATAATGACCGTATTATCCTGTTCTCCGTCTCGATGACCAATGGAAACCCAGACGCTCTTCTTTCGCTCCTTAGTCCTCAGTTCTCCCATTTCAGAAGGAGAACTGAGGAATAACTGGGGGCGGAGGAGCGAAGTTAGGGATGGGGTAGGATTTGAGGAATGATGGGCTTGCCCGAACGATTTGTGACTTGGAGGTTGACGGGATGGGGAAAAAGGTATACGTTTGTCGGACAGGGGGATGGGTTCGGTTCCTGCGGGGATGTTGATACGGAGGGTGTCGATGCCGCGGTAGTCAACGGTTGTGCCGACGCTGAGGGCTTCGAGGCGGGCGTGACGCAGCAGGTGGTAGCGGGTGCAGTCGGAGGGAGCGTTGCCGAGGCCATGGCCGAGCAGGGGGATGGGTGCAGGCTGTGCTGTGGCGGTGAGGGTGGCAAGCGGTGCTGCGGCAATAGCCAGAAGGTTTTTTATTGCTTGGGTGTGCTGTCCTCATCCCAGTAGTCGGCATTTTTTATACCGAGGTCTTTGGGCGAGAATGTTGGGTTAAGACCTTGTTTTTGTTGACGTTCGTAGTCGCGGAGGGCACGGAAGGCTACGGGCGAGAGGAGAAGGATGGCGATGATGTTGATCCATGCCATCATGCCGACCCCCATGTCGCCGAGGCTCCAGATGATGCCGGCTTCTTTGAGGCTGCCGAAGAGGACTGAGGCGATGAAGAGGATGCGGAGGATGTTGATGAGGCGACCTTCGTTTTTGCGGGTGTCGAACATTTTGCGGTCGCGGTGGCGGGCTACGGCGCGGTTCTGGCGACCGAAGTATTTTTCCTGAGTTTTGAGACGGTGTTGGCGGGCTTTGGAGAAGAGGTAGACGAGGCTGGTTTCGGCATAGTAATAGTATGCCATGACGGTGGTGAAGGCGAAGAAGAAGAGTGTGATGCTGATGACGATGCCGCCCCAGCCGTGATGCAGCAGGGTGGAAAGGGCGGCAATGGTGTATTCGACACCGGGAAGTCCGAGGTCGGCGACATCGGACTTGACAAGATAGTTTCCGGTGGAGGGGTCGATGACGTTGTAGCAGTTGGTGGCCAGCAGCATGACTGCGGTGGCGGTGCAGACAAGGAGGGTGTCGACATAGACTGAGAAACCTTGCACGAGGCCTTGCTTGACGGGATGGTCGACTTTGGCTGCCGCAGCTACGATGGGGGCAGTGCCTTGTCCGGCCTCGTTACTATAGATGCCGCGTTTTACGCCCCAAGCCACTGCAGCACCCACGATGCCGCCGAGGGTTTGGTGATAGCCGAAGGCGGAGGCAATCATGGAACGGAATGCGTCGGGTACGGCATGGGCGTTGACAATGAGAACAATGATGGCAATGATGACGTAGGCTATGGCCATGAATGGGGTTACGATTTCGGCCACCTTGGATATACGTTTGACTCCACCAATGACCACCAAGGCGATGAGGGAGGCAACGCAGACACCGACAATCCAAGGAGCGATATGGAAGGTGGAGGAGAAGGACATGGCAATGCTGTTGCTGTGGATGGGGGGTAGGCAGAGGGCGCAGGAGATGACAGTGGCGATGGCAAAAAGGATGGCCAGCCAGGAGCAGTTGAGGCCTTTTTCGATGTAGTAGGCTGGACCGCCGCGCAGTTGGTCGCCGTGGTGTTGTTTGTAGATTTGTGCCAGACAGGCTTCGGCATAGGCGGTGCCGGCCCCGAGGAAGGCTATAATCCACATCCAGACGATGGCTCCAGGGCCGCCGAAGCCGATGGCTAAGGCCACACCGACGATGTTGCCGGTGCCTACACGTCCCGAAAGGGCAAGGGCGAAGGCCTGGAAGGAGGAGATGCCGGCGCGCTTGGAACGGTCGCTTTTGAAAAGAAGGCGAACCATTTCGGGTAGATGGCGCACTTGTACAAAACGGGTGCCGAAAGAGAAGTACAACGCTGCGGCAAGGCAGAGCCCCACGAGCGGCCAACTCCAGATGCATTCGTTGAGGAAGATGATTATCTTGTCCATTGTTTTTTTGCTGTTTGTTGTGTGGCAGGGTATTGTGGCTGCCGACATATGTTTGTAGAATTTGCAAAGATAAAGAAAAAAAGTGACATGGACGTTTTTTTCAGATTTGACAGGGATGAAAAAGGGGATGTCTGTTGAGAGACATCCCCTTGAAAGGTATGCAAGTTATAATGCTTGCTAAAAGGAAGGGTTAGCGGCGGACAACCACACGGCGGGGAGTTGCATTGCCGACCTGAACCAGATAGACACCGGTGTTGGACATGGCAATGGTCTCTTCGTCGTTGGCGTTGGTGCGCTGGGCAACCAGACGGCCTACCACATCGAAGATGCGGATGGTCTGCTGTTCGGCACCACGGACGATGATGTTGTTGTTCGTGCTGTAGATAGTGATGTTGTCGGTGTTTACATCGTCAATGCCTTCAACCTGTTCGAAGACAGCATCGATTGATGTCTCAGCGCTGCGTATCACATAGGAGATGGTGGCAGAGGTGGGGTTCTCGATGTCTGCGCCGATCCAGTTGACAAAGCGGAAACCGCTATTGGCTATAGCGTGGATGACGATGGTGTCACCGACGAAGCCTTGGTAGGTGTTGGTCTCAACTTCGTTGATGAAGATGTTACCTGCGTAGGAGTCGTAGTGGACGGTGACAATGGCAGGAGTCACATCTTCTTCGAAGAGAGCGGTCCAATGGTGCGCGTGGGTTTCAGACATGATGAAGGAGTAGACGGTCTCGTGGGTGATGATAATGTAATCGAAAGGATCGACGCTTCCATCAATTGCCCAGCCAACGAAACGATAGCCTTCGTTGGGAGAGGCTGTCAGAGTGACGGTTTCGCCTTTGTAGTAGATGCCAGCTCCGGTGACTGTACCAGCATTTTCAGGATTGACATCGATTGTGACCTCATATTGCGGCAGAGCAGCGAAGGTGGCGGTGTAGGAGGCGTTGCC
>DBXQ01000009.1:0-14348 GCA_002309955.1 Bacteroidales bacterium UBA1208 | reverse complement strand
GTCGCCATCGTTCCACTGTACGAAGACGCAGTGATTGTTAGGAGTGGCTGTGATGGTGGCGTAGGTGTTGTAGGCGTATTGGCCTGTACCGGAGACGGTGCCGAGATCGTTGTTGTCGGAGTAGACGTCAATGTGGTAGAGGTTGGGAGCGTAGGTGGCTGTCAAGGTGATGGATGCACCGGCGAGATAGGTCGGGAGAACCATGGTGACAGGGTTGTTGGTCATAGAGTCGGTGAGTCCAGCCATTCCGATTATCCACTGGTTGAAGTGGTAGCCGTTGGCGGGAGTGGCCAGAGCACTGGCGGTGTCGCCAACATGGAATGTGTAGACACCGGGAGCCGGGGTGATAGTACCCATAGCGGTGTCGGCATTAACCAGCGTGATAGTGATGGGATTGTAGTCAAAGATGGCAGTGTAGGTGACATTGTCGTTTACAGTGATAGAACGAGTGGCATTGGTGTCGCCGTCGTTCCANNTTCCACTGCACGAAGTGGCAGTTGGTAGTGGGTATAGCAGAGATGGTGAGTGTGTCACCAGGAGTGTAGGCATAGGTGCCGGGAGCCGGGATGGTGGTACCCATGGCGGTGTTGGAGGTAGCCATGGTGAGCGTGTATTGGTTGACAGAGAAGTATGCTACCAAGCTAATGCTGGAACCAGAAAGGAAGGCGGGTAATACGCCAGTGAAGGTGCTGGTGGTGACGGTGTCGGTGATTGTGTCGAGCGAGAGCACCCAGTAGTCAAAGCGGTAGCCGGTGCTGGGGATTGCCGAAACGGTGACGGTGTCGCCGACTTGGTAGGTATAGGTGCCGGGAGCCGGAGTGGTTGTACCCATGGCGATGTCGGCAGAAGAAATAGTCATAGTGACGGGGGCAGGACCCTCTGTGACGCTCACGCTGTCAATCCATGCATAGTAAGCATAATTGCCATAATAGTGGAAGGCAATCTGAGTGGCAGTGGTTGGGATGTTGGCAGTGTAGGTCTGCACATCGCTCTGGCCGGAGGTTGTGTAGTAGTCGGTGCTCCATACAGTGTCGGTCGGGGTGATGTAGCCGAAATACAGATGGTCGCCGCTGCCATATGTGGCATACTGTACAGAGACGTTGAGCATGCTTTCTGTGCCGGTATAGTTGAACACAGGCGAGAAGGCATACTGGTTGTAGTCGGAAGCGGAGTAGTATGAGCTAAATCTCAATGCGATGCCCGTAGTGTTGAAAATGCTCAAGCCGACAGTGTTCGCAGAGTTCATGCTGTATGCACTCCAGCAGGAGAGTGTGGCGCTGTTGGTGTCGAAGCTCTCGTAGAACGGGATGTTAAGGGCTACACAAGGAGTGTGAATGGTAACATTTGTCACTAAGGAGGCATCGGTGGCAGAGCAGTTGGCAACCACACCAAATGTGTAGTTTGTATTAGGTGTGAGACCTGTAACGGTGTATGAGGTGGTGGTGATGCCGGTGGCTATTACGCTGGTGTCGCTCATGTTGTACACAGTGTATGTGGCACCTGTGTTGATGGAGTCATTCCAGTTGAGGGTCACACTGCTGTAGGATGTGGCAAAAGCGGACAAATCGGTAATGGCCAAGCAAGCAGGCATGGTGATGACATTGAGGGTGTAGTCCTCAGCAACGCCCCAGCTGTAGCTGGCGCAGGGGTTGGCATTGGCGGCAGCCTCAATAGAACCAGTGTAGCTATCGAAGTAGCTGTCGGCGCCGACTATGCGCATACGATAACTGCCGAGTGCTTGAGTGGCGGGGACGGTGAAGGTGGCGGTCAATGTGGCGGGATTGCCACTGCCGCTCACTCCGGTATAGACAACTTCGTTGCCTTCGAATACCAGGTTGTCGTTCCAGTCAACCCAGATGATGGTGCCGTAGGTATAGCCGGTAGCATAGGTGATGTCGACCGTTGCGGTTGTGCCGGCAGGAACGTTGCCAATTATGCTGCTATAGTTGGCATAGCTTGCAGAGTTGGGATGGATGGTGTTAGTAATGCCACCGAAACTGACACTGGTGATACCGCTGCCATCAACAGAGGTGGGATTGGGTGAGCAGTATCCGGTGTATACGTTGATGGTGGAGATAGGCGAAGAATCGGTGGCCGAGCAGTTGGCGACTACACCGTACTGATAGTTGGTCTCAGCGGTTAATCCCGTAATGGTGTAGGTGGTGGCGGTGAGGCCAGAGGCAACCACAGAGGTGTCGCTCATGTCATACACGGTATAGGTAGCGCTGGTGTTGTCGTGTGACCAAGTGAGCGTAACGCTGTTAGTAGTGGTGTTGGCAACAGCAAGGTCTTGTACACTGGAGCATGAGGGGCATGCGTCGCTAAGGGTGAAGAACACACCATTTGACAGGGTGCTGCCGTCGGTGCAGCTATATACTGTTGCGTCGCTACCGTTCACGATGGTGAAGGAGGCCTCATTAGCCCAGTTACCAATGGTCCACTCGAAACTAATAGGTATGCCAGGCAGAACCTCGAAGGTCACGGTGTCGTAGATGCGTGTGCTTGTTACGTGCTGGTCTTCCATGCTGTAGGTGCCGATGGTGTCGGTGCCTTGCATAATGGTGATGGTGTTGCCATTCCATCCGTCACCGTAAGAGTCTTCGGCATAGATGGACACATGGCAATTGGGTTCCACAGGACTACCTTCAGTGACAGCAATATTGTCAATGTGGAGGTCGTTGTCGCCACCACTCCAGAGAGACTGGCAGTAGAAGGCAATCTTGATGGTGTTGCCCACATACTGGTTCAGGCTGATGACTTTGTTTTGGTAAACGGTGTCGGCAAGGGATGCATAGGTGTAGTCGCCTGTTCCATTCTGCCATACGGTGGCATTGGCAGCGGACCATGTGTTGCCACCATCGGTTGAGACGATGACCATAAAGGCTTGTGAGGTGTTGGTGTCGCCATTGGGATCAGGAAGAGCGGCATTGTAGTAGTCGGTGAGGGCAACATCAAATGAGAGCTGTGCCGAAGTAACGGTACTCAGGTCAATAGCAGGGGTGATAATCCAACTCTTGATGCTGCTACCGTAGACATTCTTGTAGTAATGTCCTGCCTCTAAGCCGTCGCGTGCGGTGCTGGCGTATGACCAGTTGGGAGAGGTGAGATTCAAAGGAGCACCCGCAAATACTTGTTCGGCGGTGGTACCTGTGGCACCGCGCCAACATAGGTCGCTGCTCAGATTGGCAGAAAAGTCTTCGGTGAAGGGCAGTGTCTCAGGAACGCAGCTGGTGCGTAAATTGATGGTGACAACGCCACTCACGTCAGTGGCAGAGCAGTTGGCTACAATGCCAAATGTGTAGGAGGTATTGGGTGTCAGCCCTGTGACGGTGTAGGTATTGCCGGTGAGACCTGTAGCCACCACGCTGGTGTCGCTCATGTCATAGATGGTATAGGTTGCATCGATGTTGGTGTTGTCTGACCAAGTGAGAGTGGCATTGGTGGAGGTAATATTGCTGCTTGCAAAGCCCGAGGGTATAACGCAAGTGGCAGGTGTGGCCAAGGTAACAGTTGCCATGAACGAGCTGTCGTCGGCCGAGCAGTTGGCATAGACACCGAAAGCGTAGGAAGTCTCGGGAGTGAGCCCGCTGATGGTCACGTTGCCAGCAGTGATGCCTGAGTATACAATACTGGAGTCAGTCATATTGACAACAGTATAGGTTGCATCGTTATTGTTATCGCTCCAGCTCAGGGTAACACTGGTGGGGGTAATTGTGGAAGCAACAAGATTGCTGGGTTTGTGGCAGGTGGTCATGTCGCAGCCTTTGAGAGCCATACGCACACGATACTGATAGCGTGTTTTGCTGCTGCTGAAAGCATTACCATTCAAAGAATTGTTACCTGTTACAGGATCAGGATTCTGATTGTCGCTGTACCAGGTGATGGTTTTATAATCAGAGCATGCAGTAGTGCTGAATTTGTGAGAATTGCTGTTGTAGTCATTGCTGTTGTCGTCCACGATAACCATCAGATTAGTGGTGCCGTCGAAGAAGTACGGAGTGGGCAGAACAATGTCGTTCCAGCCTTGACTGAAGTTCAGGCTATCGCTGAATATTTGTACAGCGATGCTGGAGTCAAGCAGGTCAATGTCGCTGGTGCTGCTGAAAGCAGATTTGGTAGTGGGTTGTAACCAGATGGTGACATCGAACTTGTCGGTTATGGGGTCGGTGTGCATGTAGTGGAAGCTGATGGTGTCGATACGCATCGGACCGCCAATTTCTGAAGCATCAATGATGGTTTCAGAGAGGGTGTATCTGTAGTAATTGTTGACAGGAGTATAGTAGCTATTGCCGGTGCTGTCACCAGTAGTCCAGGTGTAGGCCACGCATTCGGGTGTGGGAACACTCACCTCGATGTCGTCGACAAACCAGTACCAAGCGGTGCTGTTGGGGTTGTGGCGGAAAGCAATGAAGGCATCGGCGGGGGCGGAAGCAAAGTTGACTTCCTTGTTCTCGACAGAAGAGAATTCATTGTAGGTGTAAGTATCCAAAGCCACAAACGTGCTGGCATCGGCAATGTCGGTTACATAACCTACCGAGAAAGTGCCGCAGCTGGAATTGGTGAAGCTTTCAGGACGAGTCCAGAAGGACATGGTCAGCGTGTTGGTGGCCGCATCCATTTCGGGAAGGACAATCAAGTTGGAAGTTGCACCGCTGAACTTAAGAGAATAGCTGCCGCTATGGGCATAGGTGGTGCTGTTGTTCTTGGCGACAGTACCCGAACCAACCTTGGTCCAGCAGTTAGGCAGATTGCCACTCAGGTTGTCGAAATTCTCCGCATAAGGCAGTGCTGTGGGGCCACAGAGAGTGTTGAAAGATATTGGGAAGGTGAAATTACTCTCATCGGTGGTACTGCAGACAGCCTTGACATAGACATAGTATGTGGAGGAATTTGCCAATCCAGTCAATGTGGTGCTGGTGCCGGTGACATTGATTTGAGTCATCTCTGAAAGAATGTCGCTGGTGCCGTAAGCAACCACAAAGTCGGTCTGGTCGGTAGAGGCCGGAGTCCAGGAGACGGTGACGCTGTTGGAAGTGATGTCGGAAACGGCTACATTGACAGGACGAATGCAGGTGGGGGTCGTCATCAGCTCGATGTCGTCAATATAGATATAGTTGTATGCGGTACTTGTGGTTTCAATAACAGGCGCGAAGAAAGCAATGTACTTGCCAGTACCTGTGTAGCTTGCAAAGTTGATCTCATTGGATTGAATGGTAAGGGCAGGCAGGGGGGTCATGTCAATCTGCTGCACCAACTCGAAAGTGCTGGTGTCAGTCGGATCACTCATTACGCCCACTTGAATAAGCGAATGGTAGGTGGAAGTGGTGCTTGAATAACGTCTGGAATTGAAATAGAGGGTAAGGCCAGATACATCAACTGTAGCATTCAGCTCCGGCAGAGCGGCATAGCTATAGTATTGTGTACTGGTGGCTGACGAAGGCCTGTAGCTGTAGAAATAGAGGCTACGGTTGCCAGAGATGGCATTGGTGGAGTAGGGGTAGGGGTAAGCCGTAGAATTGTTGGTGCCTTTAGTCCAGCAGTTGCTAATGGGATTGCTGGAGCCGCTGCCATAGGCCTCAAAGTTCTCGGTATAAGGCAGGTCGGCAGAGGTGAGAGCCGAACAATTGGTACGGAATGTCATAGATAGAGCGTTGCTCGTGTCGCCTTCACCGCATATCGAACGTACCGAGACAGTGTACTCAGTGTTGGGGGTGAGGAGGATGAGGCTGGCGTTTGTGTCGTTGATAGTGTAGCTTGACATGCCCATGACCGCTGGGTTGATATAGGCAATCCAAGAAGTAGCGGTGCCTGTGGGGGTGAAGCTAAGAGAAGCCGTAGTCGTACCCACCGAGTTCAAGGTGATAGCAGACGGCATGGTGCAGGTGATAGTGCTGCGGGAGAAAGAATAGTAGGTTCCGGGGGCGGGCCATGTGTTGGCCTCCCAGCTCAGAGAAGAACCTGAATTGAAGAAGTGGGCTTGGTTGTCAGGGGTGATAACCACACCATTTGAGGAATTGAAACAGAGACCTTTCTGGTGGGCAACAGCGGGAGCCTGTGCAGGGGCTGTAGCAGGAAATACGGCCACGATGTCGCCATCGGGATAGAGATGTATCTGCCATTTGTACCGCTGTTCGCGGGTGTTGGAGGAATAGGTTCCGAGGCTGAACTCCACGACCAGCAAGCTGTCGTTGTTGGCATCGACGGTGTTTTCGGCAAACACGTAGTGAATCGTGTCGTGGAAATAACCGTCGCAGCCCAGGAAGTTAATCTTCGGGTTGTTGGAGTTGGAATAAGAACTGCTGAACGGGGTGGTGTAGCTGCTCGTTCCTGTCACTGTGGATCCCAAACGGAGGTTGCCGTCCGAATTGACGGAAAACTGAGTGTAGGTGTCAGAGGCAAACGGGAACGTGAACCCGATGTTCTGCACTGAGGATGCGCGGCCGTCAACATTGCCAGTACCTAACAAGTTGGTGCTGTCGGTAACGGTAATCCATTTAGTCGCATCCACGCCCGTGGAGAACGTATAGTCCCCCAACGACTGAGCGTTCAATGCCCATCCGACACATAGTGCCGCGACGAGCGCTAAACAACGTAAAAATGCTTTCATGTTTTTGATTTTTAATTATTGATTTGTTTGAAAAATGTTGACAAATTAGGCCATTTATATAGAAATAAAGGTGGATATATTGTGTTTAATGTATTGATAATCAATTGTGTAATAAATAACTCTTGTTTTGTTTTTAGTCAGACAAAAATACATTATTTCCTCAAAATAACAATTTTATTGGATAAAATCTTATAAACACGTTGTTAATATTGTCGAAATATTACATACAAAACATTAAGGCGCACCATCCTTCGCGGATTTTGGTTTCCATGAGTTTCAATCCGAGGGTTTGTGCCTGTTGCTGTAAGGCAGGAATGTCGCTTTCATAGAATCCGCTCAGAAGCAAAATTCCTTTAGTATTAAGTACGGAGGCATAAGCGTCCATATCGTGCAGTAGGATGTTGCGGTTGATATTAGCAATGACAATATCGAAAGAATCGTTGCTTTTTTCCCGTTGTCTGATGAGGTCGGCGTCCCCTATGCGGATGGTGATGTCGGCGTTGTTGCGTTGGGCATTTTCAAGGGCATTGTTGTAGGCCCATTCGTCTATATCAATGGCTTCTACATACTTGGCTCCGCGCATTTTGGCCAGAATAGCAAGTACGGCGGTACCACAGCCCATGTCAAGAACCCGTTTGTCTTGCATGGGTAGCTCGGCCACAAAGGAAAGCATCATATATGTTGTAGGGTGGTGAGCGGTGCCGAATGACATTTTGGGTTCGATTACAATTTCATAGTCGATGTCAGTGCGATGTTCATGAAACGGCGCGCGCACCCATACTTTCTTTTCGTTTTCGGCTGTGACAAGCACTGGCTTATGTTGTTTTTCCCATTCCTCGTTCCAATTCTTGTCTGGCATTTCTTGAATTGAGAATTGAAAATTAGAAATTGGGAATTGGGAGTTGATTTCGTTGATTTGTTGATGGAGCCAGTCGGGGTCGAATTGATTGGTGGGGACATAGGCTTTCAGACCGTCGGGTGTCTCGACAAAACTGTCGTAAGGACCTTCGTTGCCGAGTGCATCAACCAGCAGGTCGCGGCAGGGGTCTACAGGGGTAATGGTAAATGAAACTTCAGTGTATTTCATATTGTTTCAAGGTGTTTTGTGATACGTATTTTGTCCCAAGGATATTCCACCTGAGTAAGGAAAAGACCTTGGGGAGGCATTGAGACTCCAGCGGCACAACGATTCTTGCTTTCAATGATTTGACGCAATCCGTCGAGGCTCAGTTTTCCGCGGCCCACGTCAAGCAAAGTACCCGTGACAGAACGCACCATGTTGCGCAAAAAACGATTGCTGCGTATGGTGAAGACCCATTGCTCTCCTTTCTCCTTCCATTGGGCATGGGTGAGATGGCAAATGTTGGTTTTCACTTGGGTATGGAGTTTTGCAAAGCTCGTGAAATCGTCGTATTCCATAAGTATTCCAGCTGCACGATTCATGAGTTCAATGTCAGGGCGGAAATATATGCGGCTGTATAAACCTTGACAGAAGGGCAGTCGTTGGTCGCTGACGTGGTATTGGTAGGTTCGTGCAGTGGCATCAAAACGTGCATGGGCGTTTTCCTTGACGGGGAAAATTTCGAAAACAGCAATGTCTGAGGGAAGGAAGCTGTTGAGTTTAAAAGTCAGTTGATCAGTGTCGAGAGGATGTTTTTCCGGCTCCGATTCATCGATGTCGAAGTGTGCATAAAAATCCGAAGCATGTACCCCGGTGTCTGTACGGCCGCATCCCACTACAGCGACGGGCTGGCGCAGCAGGGTACCGAGGGCTTGCTCCAAAGTATACTGCACTGTAGGCAGATTGGGTTGAGTCTGCCATCCGCAGTAATTGGTGCCGTTATATGCCAAATGAATGAAATATCTCATATCGTTTCTTTGCTTGTTTGAGGTAGTGGTTCTGGCACGCCCACGTGTCGGTTGCTATAGTCAGATTTCACATCTTGTACTATTTGCCATACCATCTGTTTCAGTTCTGTCACAAACTGGTGTGCATCGTATTGATGCGACTCAATTTCGCGCAGTTTCTTTTCCCATTGACCAGTGAGTTCGGCACTTTTGAGTAAATCTTCATGAATGATACCGATGAGGTCAATGCCAGTGTCTGTGGCAATGAGGGATTTGCGCTCTTTTCGGATATAATTGCGTTTGAAAAGAGTTTCAATAATGGCTGCGCGGGTGGAAGGTCGTCCTATACCATTCTCCTTCAAGGCATCGCGTAGCTCTTCGTTTGAAACCATTTTGCCGGCGGTTTCCATGGCACGTAGCAAAGTGGCTTCGGTGTAGGGTTTTGGTGGTTGGGTCCATTTTTCAGTGAGGGTTGGTGAATGTGGACCCCGTTCGCCTTTGATGAAATCTGGCAACATCTTTTCCTCGTCGTTTTTTTTCTCTTCGTCATCGGAAGGGGTTTCGCGCGAGGTATGTCCCCAAGCAAACACATCACGCCATCCTTGCTCCAATATCTGCTTGCCGCTTGCCTTGAACTCCAGTTTTCCTTTTTTTGTTTTCCCTTCAGGATAGGACTCTTCCGTTTCCACTTTGCCAGTGACAGTAGTAGTTGCGAATTTACAATCAGGATAGAAAGCCGCTATGAATCTTCGGGCAATAAGGTCGAAAACTTTCTTTTCGTTCAGCGTCATGTCGCCGTTGGCAGGATTTGTGCCGGTGGGAATGATAGCGTGATGGTCTGTCACTTTTGACGAGTCGAAAACTTTTTTGCTTTTTTTCAGCTTTGTGCCCATCAGAGGCTGAATAAGTGGAGCGTATGGGACAAGACCCTGAAGAATGGTGGGACATTTGGGATAGATATCATCGCTTAAATAAGTAGTGTCGACACGTGGATAGGTGGTGAACTTTTTTTCGTAGAGGTTTTGAATGTATCGCAATGTTTCATCGGCTGAAAAAGAGAATTTCTTGTTACACTCGACTTGTAGGCTTGTAAGGTCGAAAAGGCGTGGAGGGGCTTCGTTGCCCGATTTCTTGGTAATTCCTATTACCTCGAAATCCTGGTCTTTGATAAGTTCCAAGGCTTTACGGCCTTCTTCCTCGTTGGTTATGCGTCCTTTGGCGGATTTGTTAGTTTCTTCTCTCTCATTGTCAGCCTGTTTAAGAGTAAATAGAGTATCGCGATAGATGGTGGATAGTACCCAATATTGCTCGGGTTTAAAATTCTGGATTTCAAGTTGCCGATGAACAATCATTGCCAATGTGGGAGTCTGCACCCTGCCAATGGAGAGTACTTGTCGCTGCATTTGCCTGTATTTAAGTGTATATAGCCTTGTTGCATTCATGCCAAGCAACCAGTCGCCTATGGCTCGGCACAACCCTGCTTCGTAAAGTGATTGGTAGTTGTCCTGTGGTTTGAGGTTGGCAAATCCTTCACGAATGGCTTCATCGGTCATGGACGAAATCCACAGCCGATGCACAGGGCAGCGTACTCCCGCTTTCTGCATTACCCAACGTTGAATCAACTCTCCTTCCTGGCCGGCATCGCCGCAGTTCACAATACTGTCGGCGGCTGTCATAAGGCGCTGAATGGTGTTGAATTGCTTTTCGTAACCTTCGTTGTTGATGAGTTTGATGCCAAAACGGTCTGGAATCATGGGCAGGGTGTCCAGGTTCCATGATTTCCACCAGGGAGAATAGTCGTGAGGTTCTTTAAGTGTGCATAGATGACCGTAAGTCCAGGTTACCTGATACCCATTCCCCTCCATATAGCCGTCATGACTCGTGGTAGCACCCAAAATACGGGCAATATCACGAGCCACAGACGGTTTCTCGGCAATGCAAACTATCATAGTCGCAAAGGGATTAGTTGTCAATGTTGATGGCAAAGGGTAGTCTTGCCTGCAAAGGTTCCATATTGGACCATTCCCTAAGCTCCTTATAGAATGGGATTATGGCATTGAGCCGTGTGACGATTTCCTCCTCTTGGCCTTCTTCCATACGTTCCATCAACATTTTCCATGCACTTTTAGCGGCAGGATATGTTACTATACTGCATTTGTTGAATTCCACTCCTGCTTCCTCTGCTGCAATGCGGAATGCCAGAGGCAGGCCGCCCAAGGTGTCGACAAGGCCTAACTCTTTTGCCTGCTTGCCTGTCCAGACTCGGCCACGGGCAATGCTGTCGACATATTCACGTGTCAGACCACGGCCGTCGGCTACGCGTTGTGTGAAGGTGATATAGAAGTCCTCTACATTCTTCTGCATCATGGCACGTGCGGCAGGGGAGAGAGGACGGAAAATCGTAAGGCCGGAGCTGTTCTTATTGGTTTGCACCGTGTCGGTGGTGATACCTAATTTCTGACGCAGAAGAGTGCCCACTTCTGGTAGGGTGGCAAAAACGCCAATACTGCCTGTGAGGGTAGTTGGATGTGCCACAATCTTGGTTCCAAAGCAGGAGATCTCATATCCGGCACTGGCGGCCAGACCACTCATTGATACGACGACAGGTTTCATTTTTTTTGCTTCGACAACAGCATGGGTCATGCTCTCGGAAGCAGTGACGGCACCACCGGGAGAATCAACACGGAGCACAATGGCCTTCACATCCTTGTCGTTGGCAGCCTCGGTAAGGGCTTTTACTATGTCGTCGCCATACACTGCGGTTTGGGTGCCTTCGCTTTTGCCCGGCACTACATTGCCTTCGGCGTAGATGATAGCTATTTGGTCTTTGCTCTTTTTGTTAGAGATGTTTTCTGCATAACGTTTGGCTTTGACAATCTTGCTTGCCCTGTGTTGACTCTTGAGGATGGACTTGATATCTTGAGCAAAGCAGAGTGTGTCGACAAGGCCAGCTGCAAGAGCATCGTCGGGAAGATAGGCTGTCAGATTGTCGGCAGCAGCATTGAGGCTTTCGCGTGACAGTTTCCTGTTGGCAGACATCACGTTGAGGACATACTCCCAAATGCTGCTGATGTATGAACGCACTTGTTCGCGGTTGGCATCGCTCATGTCGGTACGGGTGTATACTTCACCAGCACTTTTGTATGCACATGACACTGGGCGGATAAGCTCCATGTGCACACCCAATTTGTCGAGCAATCCTTTGTAGTACATCACTTCAGCACTTATTCCACGGAAGTCAATCCCGCCAGAAGGATGTACAGCGATTTTGTCGGCAACAGTGGCAAGGAAATATTCTTGTTGAGAAAAGATCTCTCCATAGGCAATGATGGGTTTGTTGCAGCGTGAACGGAAATATTGCAATGCCTCTTGAAGCTCTTCTGCTTGAGCCCAGCTCAAATCACTGCCGTCAAGATGTAGATAGAGGGCTTTGACTCGGTCGTCGGTAGCACTGCCGTCAATGGCAGCCAGAAGCTGTTCGATACTACAGGTTGTACGTTCTCCAAACAGGGACAACAGCTCATTGGGGGTCGATTCTGAGACTATGCCGGTTATGTTCAGTTCGATGGCCAGATTGTTGCCTGCGATAGGCTTTTTGTCGTCCAAGTTGCTGATTGTTGATAAAAGTGCCACAATGGTGAAAATAAATGTGATAATGCTGAGGGCAATAGAACCAATGATAAACCCAACAGCTGAAGCTAACATGGTTTTCCCGAAACCCATGGGCTTCGGGTCTTTTTTTGTGGTAGGTATTGTTTCCATGATAATTATTTTGTGTTTATAATATCGCTTTAGAAATGCAAATTTACTAATAAAATTCCGTTTAGGGTGTTTTTTGTTTCATTTCTTTTGTTATTGTTTTTACAAGACAACTATGTAACAGTATGTTGCCGTATTGTTTCCGCACCAGGTGCGTTTTCTCAGTCGCGTTTCTGTAGCTTTCCGTCATGTAATCCTTTTGTTTGTAGTTTGTCTTTTGCGAAGTTTTCACGTAACTCTGCTTTCGCTCCTTCGGCCTTCCTTCTCTGTTTCATATACCTTCGGTTTTTCCTTGCTGGAGGTAAAACGAAGGTATAAGTGAGGTAAACTGAGGTATAACGAGTGGTGGTTATGTGAGCAGCAATCGTCCCAACGGATACTTGACAACGGTGGGGAAGAATGCTATAGAATATATGGGCATCCATCTTTTTCAATCGTCTGATGTGAGATTTAATTTATGTGCTATATATTATTTTTTTTGTATCTTTGTAAACTGAATGTAATTTGTCCCAAGTTATTATAATTGTTGTAATATATTGTGGATAAGCTATTCAATAGTTTTATTTTTGTTTATAGATAATATTATATTTATGAGAAAAATCTACTATATTGCCAGTCTGTTTTTGATGCTGAGTATGTTTCTGTCCAATAATGTTGAGGCAAGAAACATAATAGTGGGTTCCAGAATGAACGGAATTGTTGAGGTCGACACAACGGTTTCGGCATGTGATAGTTTCGAATGGCGAGGACAGGTATTGACGGCAACGGGGATATATCGTGACACGGTATTTTCAACGGCATCAGGTGACGATAGTGTGTTTGTCTTGAGTCTGACTATATGGAATTCTGTTTCAATGGTGGAGGAAGTGACTGCCTGTGATAGTTATACTTGGGATGGAGTTATGTATATTGAGAGTACGGATGAGCCGGAGTATGTCGGGCAGACTCAAGCAGGGTGCGACAGTATTGTGCATCTCCATCTGACTGTGAATTACAGTTCGATGGGGATAGATGAAGTAAGCGCCTGCGACAGCTTTACGTGGCATGGCAGGACATATAGGGAGAGTACGGCTCGACCTATTGCTATTGAGTTGAATTCGTCAGGGTGCGACAGTGTGATTGCTTTGCATCTCACCATTAGCTACAGATACGATAGTGTGTATAGGGTGAATTCTTGTGGCAGTTATGTATGGTTTGGTGAAACGTATACGTCCAGTGGGGTTTATGTACATGAACATGATTCGACTGAGTTGGTGTGCGGAGGAGCTGACACGTTATATCTTACGGTGGGTGCACCTGACACGAATGTAGAAGAAGTGGTTATATGTGACAGTTACACATGGCATGGAGTGACATATGTGGAAAGTACCGACGAACCCGTTTTTGTGGGGCAAAATGCAGCAGGCTGTGACAGCATCGTATATCTTCATCTTACGGTGCTGTATAGTAACGCATTGTTAGAAGAGGTGAGTGCATGTGATAGTTTTACATGGCATGGGAATACATATTTTTCAAGTACCAACACACCGCTTTATTTTGGACATAATCAAGCGGGCTGCGATAGTATTGTCCGGCTCAATCTCACGTTAAGATATAGTACTGATACTGTATTGGAAGTTGTTGCATGTGATAGTTTGGATTGGCATGGGGCTACCTATTGGGGCAGTACTAACGAGCCTTTTATTGTTGAACAGAATGGAGATGGCTGCGACAGTGTCATAACACTTCATCTGACAATCAATCATAGCAGCAATACAGTTGAGACTTTCACCGTCTGTGATGAGTATACATGGCAGGGCACCACATACACTGCCAATACAATAGAGTCGCAGTATGCAGGGACGAATGCGGTGGGTTGCGATAGCGTTGTCACGCTGAACTTGACAATCAACCACAGCAATACAGGAACCGATATACAGACAGTCTGCGACGAGTTTGTCTGGCATGATGTGGTATACACGTCCAGCACAACAGAGCCGCAGTTCACGGAGACGAATGCGGCAGGCTGTGACAGCGTTGTGACATTGAACCTGACAATCAACCACAGCAACACGGGAACCGAGGTACAGACAGCGTGCGACGAGTTTGTCTGGCATGACATTACATATACGTCCAGTACAACAGAACCGCAGTT
>DBXQ01000060.1:848-3610 GCA_002309955.1 Bacteroidales bacterium UBA1208 | reverse complement strand
TCACGGGATAACCGCTTGCAGTGGTCTCTGTACGGCGACTGGGCGGGCGGCACCGACCATTACGAGCTGTACCGCAAGACCGAGATGCGGGGCGCGTATGTGTCCGTCGGAGGCAATATGGGCGCGACGACCTATACCGACGATGTGACGGAACTGCGTAGGGAAGGGGAGAAGTTCTCCTACTATGTGGAGGCCTACGAATCCATGGATCCCTACGGATTTATGGAAACAAGCCGTTCCAACACCGTGGAATTGAAGCAGTTGCCGGTTACCTACATCCCCAACGCCTTTTGTCCGACCCACCCGACTATGAACAACGTTTTTCTTCCTGTCAATTCGTTCGTCACGTTGGAAAACTACCACATGTATATTTTCAATCGAGAGGGCAATATGCTGTTTCACAGCAACTATCCCGATATTGGCTGGGACGGCACCTACAACGGGAAAGTCCTGCCGATGGGCTGTTATGTCTATAAAATCACCTACACCTACGGCTCCGACGGCGTTTACGAGGCAGTCGGTACGGTGACGTTGGTGCGGTAGTTTTTCGGACTGACCCCCACGGCACGGCGGAAGAAGGTGCCGAAATGGGACTGGTTCTTGAAACCGAGACGGTCGGCAATCTGCTGGATGGTGAGGCGGGAGGTTGTGAGTAGCGTTTTTGCCTGCAAAAGGACCAAGTCGTCCAGCCACGCACCGGCAGGTCTCCCAGTTGTGTTTTTAATTACGTTGGCCAAATATTTTGGCGAGAGGCATAGCTGTTCTGCATACCATCCTATATCTTTGTGATGAAGACAGTTGCTTTCGGCAAGGCCAAAGAAGTCAGCTGTCAGTTGCTCGGAACGGGATCGCGTGGCTTGTCGTTCGTAAAAATCTATGAAACAACCTTGTAGGTACAAGTACAAGGAACTGGTGAGTTTGAGGATGCAGTCGCGTACATTGGGATTTTTTTGTTGTTGCAACAGACTCTGCATCGTTTGAAATAACTGTATAGTGGTATCTGTCTGCTTTTCTGTCAGTTCGTTGCAGGGATAAGCACGGGCTGCTGCTTGGCTCGATAGGAATAATCGTTCATTTTCAGGTCATCGGAAAATTGGGTGTTGTGTGCCAGAATTAACGCCCTGCAATCCTCCGATACCGAATCGACGTGCAGCACGAAATCGGGCAGCAGCGTGATGACGCATGGCGCTTTAGCGTGGATGTCGTGAAGGTTGAAGCTGCAGTGCATTTCGCCTTCTAGAAGAATCTCAATGGCGTAGTAGTCAATGTGGAAATACTCCGGCAATACATTCCGATTGGGCTGATACTCAAAGATTCGGAAGTATTCGTTGTCAAGTGTGAGCAGCGAATCCACCTCGTCGGTATCGTAAATTGGCAATGGATTGGGGTGGGAGAGTGGTTGCTTTTTCATAGGTGTGTTTTAGACTACAAAAATACAATTTTTTTACTAAATATCAATAATAAAGTGTAAAATAGAACAGAAAATAGGTTTTCTGGGGCTTTTTGCAATGAAAAAAACGATGTAATTTTGTCACGTTATTTAAATTTCAAAACATGAAAAAAATCTTTGCTGTTTTTATGATGTCGCTGATGTGCCTTTTCTCTGTGGCACAAACTGTTAATGTTTCCTTCACGGGTCGTGATGCCGATGGCCGCTATGTGCAGTTGAACCGTGTGGTGGTCACCAACCATACCCAAGGTTGGCAACAGATCCTTGTCTGGCCCGACACGACATTGATGATGGAAAATGTTCGATCAGGTGTAGAGACGCAAAATTTTGCGTCTTTACAATTCTCGCAAAATACCCCCAACCCGTTCAACGGCACCACTGATGTGTTTTTGACGGCGCAGGAGGAAGGGACGGTGACATTGTCGATTACGGATATAAATGGACGGATTGTAGAAACGTCATATTATGGTGTCTCCACAGGCGTAAACCAATTTCACCTCACCCTCGCCCAAACGGGCACCTACGTCCTGACCGCCCGCCAAAACGGGAAAACATCATCCATCAAAATGATTTGCAACGAGGGAGGAAATGGAAACAGGATTGATAATGTGGGTATTGTAGAGACGTGCCATGGCGCGTCTCTACAGGATATCGATAACCCGTTGGAATACATCGGTTACGCCACCATTGACGGCGTGGAACGCGAAACCGTGGGTATGGTGCCGATGACACAAAAATCACAGACCGTCATTTTGCGGTTTTCAGGAAACCATGAGGGCAATGATGCCTTGCAATTTGCAAAAAAACAGAAAGGCGGAAACAACACGGCATCAATGAAAAATACCGATGAATTCCGTGTGGCGCTGTCGCTCAGTCCCTTCTCGCTGAACCAGTTTGAACAAGGCTACACCTTCAACATCAACGACAGAACCGCCTCGACCCCCGAAGAATTGCAGCAAATCTATCGAGACCTCGGTTCTACGGAAATGTATGTCCGTATCGCCACCAAACGCCACGTAACCGCCGAAAATACGGTTGACGGCGTGGAGGACGAGAACGCCAATGTCCACACGTTCGACCAGGCCATCCGTCTGTGCCAAATCGCGGCTGAACTTGATATTCCCATCAATCCGGAAATCATGTGCGCCTACACCTATATGGATATGATGAACTCGCAGGGTCCGCGCTTCCAAGAATATCCCGAGTTCTATGGATTGCAAAACGGAAAGGATTGGAGTGAATTGACCCTTGACGAGGTCTGCACGGTGTTGGAGGCGTACGGTGCGTTCGTGGCCGAGGCCATCCTCAACAC
>DBXQ01000060.1:0-678 GCA_002309955.1 Bacteroidales bacterium UBA1208 | reverse complement strand
AAGGCGTTTTGAGTGCCTATCAGAAGCTGAACATCCCCGATTCCAATGTCAAGTTCTCCACCCATGTTGCCACGGTGGTTTTTCCTGCCAACTGCAGCGTGAAGTTCTTCAACTACATGAAAGACAACGGGTACGAAATGGACGTTGCGGGTATCAGCTACTATCCGAGCGCACCTTCCATGTCGAACCGCAGGAAACTTCTGAAGAAAACGGTTACCAAGATCAACAAAAAATGTGGGCTTAATGTTTTTATTGGCGAGTTTTCTTATCCGTCGGGCAAGATGGAAGGGCCATTTGCCGGCTGGAACAAGAAACTGAAAGGCTACAAAAAAGACCAGCAGGGGCAGGCCAGCCTTTACTCCGATGTGATTGCGTGGGGCAAAGACAACGGCTTGGCGGGCATCCGCTACTGGGCGCCTGATTACGAGGGCTGGTACGCAATGGCAATGTTTGAGTTCGCCAACAAGAAAGGAACGGCAAAAACCATTCTCCAAAATCACAAAGAGTTGATTGAAAAGTAGTTTGCCTTTAAATGGTCATATTATCCGTCTATTTTCTGAAAATGAAATAGACGGATAATATCATAAAGATGAAGCCGATGACGTGGTTGTAGGTGAATTTCTGATCCTTGAAAATCACCAGTGTAAATATCGTGAAGACCGTCAGCGTGATGGCCTC
>DBXQ01000004.1 GCA_002309955.1 Bacteroidales bacterium UBA1208 | reverse complement strand
TGCTCGTTCTTGGTGTCGTCGTTCAAGGGATTCGGTGTACGGATACCTGCCACAACGTCCTCACCCTGCGCATTAATCAGCCACTCGCCATAGAACTGGTTGTCGCCCGTGGCAGGATTACGGGTAAAAGCAACACCCGTGGCACTGTTGTCACCCATGTTGCCGAACACCATCGCCTGCACATTCACAGCCGTACCCCAATCGTCGGGAATACCCTCGATCTTGCGGTAGCTCACAGCCTTCTTACCGTTCCAGCTCTTAAACACAGCCTTGATACCGCCTTCCATCTGGGCCTTGGCATCGTCGGGAAACTCCACGCCCAACACCTCTTTCACCTTCAGCTTGAAATCCTCGGCCAGTTTCTGCAAATCCTCTGCCGTCAGCTCGGTGTCGCTCTTATAATTGTGCTGTGCCTTGTACTCGTCAAGCATATCGTCCAGCTGTTTGCGGATGCCCTTGCCGTCGGCGGGCTCTATGCCCTCGCTCTTCTCCATCACCACATCGGCATACATCATTATCAAACGGCGATACGAGTCATACACAAAGCGGGGATTGTTCGTCCTCTTCAACATGCCAGGAATTGTCTTCGACGAAAGACCGATGTTCAACACTGTGTCCATCATGCCGGGCATTGAGCTTCTTGCTCCCGAACGGCAACTCACCAATAGGGGATTCTCTGCGTCGTCGTATTTCATTCCCATCAGATTCTCCACATTCTCCATGCCTTTCCACACCTCTTCCATCAGTCCCGAAGGCAACTGGCAGTTGTTCTCATAGTATGCCGTGCAGCACTCTGTAGTGATTGTCAATCCTGCAGGGACAGGAAGACCCAGCAAGCACATTTCCGCCAAATTGGCACCTTTTCCGCCGAGCAGGTTTTTCATGTCGGCCTTACCCTCGGCAGTCTTGCCGCCAAACGTGTAAACAAATTTCGTCATATCGGATTATATTTAAATTATTCGAAAATTGAAAATGCAAAAATACAAAATTATTTTTACTTCGCGCAATAATTCCTACGCAAAATACAAAATTTAACAGACTTCTTCCCCGTTCTACTCATTCTAACGTAATGTAACCTATACCATTACTCTTCCGCGTTCCCTTGTTGCGCCATAGGCAAACCCCATCCTCTCGCCTCCTGACCCTGCCGGGCAACGGGGTGGCACACATTCATCTCTTTCCTCCTTGGTTGGACGGGCGTTAATCCCGCTTCACGAACTTGGTCACATACACATCCCGCTCCGTCCTTATCTTCACCACATACATCCCCTGCTGCAGGGACGACACATCCATCTCACGCTCCATGTAGCGCGCAGCCTCTCGTCCTGTGCAGTCGTAAAACACCGCCTCCATCCCTGTCTCGTCGCCGGGCAGCTCCACCGTCACCTTCCACCTCCCGGGATTGGGCCACAGACGTGCTGCTCCCCGCTCCGCTCTCCTCACTCCCGTCTCCCCTCCATGGCTCGACGTGTCGAACACCTGCAACGGCTTCGCCACCGTCACCGGGTAATAATAATAACTCCCTGCCTGTATGGCCGTCACCGTCGCCCGACCCGTGTCCAACAGATACAGCATATCCCCTTCCACGCGTGCCACCCCCTCGTCGCTGCACCGGTATTCCACCACCCTTCCGCTCGTCGCTGTCGCCGTCAGTCGCACCCTCCTCTCCGAGATGTCGTACCACAACTCCTGCTCCCACTCTATCTGCTGCTTCTCGCGCGGATCCACATATACCGCCGCACTCCGGAACGACGTGTCCACATACTGCGCCACATACGGAATCGAATACTCTCCATTTTGCGGCACCAACTCTATCCCGCCAATCCTGCCCGGAGCAACCAGAACGTCAGCCAGATAGCAAATACTGTCCGTCACCCGGATTTGTGGAAACTTCAATGTATGCTGATAAAATGAGTGATGATACAAATCCTCAAACTGCAACTCATGCCCTGCATAATCCCATATCCCTAAGGCATAACAAAGATCAAGACCCAAATAGGTGTCATGAAAATAGGTTGTGTCCTGAAAATCCATCTCATCAAGGTAATTGAGGAACTGAAACACCCTGTTGTTTTTTACCGTAAAAGCACTACTTTCCGGTCCTACACCCCTGCCGGTACCCTCCGACCTTGGCCTGTACCTCACGGCCGTATAACCCATATAACGGCCGTCGCTCTTGTCGAATTTCAACCAAATTACATAAGCATTTTGCGCCTGTATGTCTAACGTGTCATTGTCCATCGTATATTTCCAGCATTCGGGTATCGGCAAAGCTGTTGCCGTCAAGGCCCCTCCCCCATAGTTGACAAATAGATAGTTCAAGTCCTCTGCAAAAGTCGCATATTGAGCTATTAACGTGGGAGATATTCCTGGATAGATTGTCGTCACATCATCGTTTTCCACAACAGCCATCTGCTTGACATACTCCACCCTGCCTGTCCGGCCATCGTATTTTACCACACAGTTATTCCACGGGCTGGCATAATGCTCCGTTCTTAACGCATGGAACTCCAGACTGTCCGAATTGCTGAAATAGAGCAACTCCGGATAGGGATGCGAAGTAGACTTAGTATTCGTCAAAGTCAAATATACGCCTCCATACGGGTCGGTGTCTCCTGACTTCATCACTTTTTGCGCCATTATATAGCGGTTATTGAAAGCCAAGTAGTTATAAAAATATTTGGGTGGCGCAGGGTGGCGCAAACATTTTTTTTGTATCTTTGCACCATGTATGTACGCAAGAAGAGAAACCGGTCAGGTAGCACCAGCGTTGTTGTCGTCAGCAAAGCTAAGGGTTATTATGAGGAGGTTCGAAGTTTCGGCACAGCAAAGACGGATGAAGATATAGATAGGCTTTGCTCTGGGGCTCACCATTGGCTGAACGCCAACGGCGGCCAGCAGTCCATTGACTTCGACGACCTGCGAGGGCGTGAGATTGAAGAGACAAAGCGAGTGATAGAAAACATGGATGCCGCAATGATTAACGGTACCCAGCTTCTTCTTACCCGGATATATGATGCCATCGGATTCAATCGCATCCATGATGAGGTACTGCGCCATCTGGCCATAGCCCGCATCTCACAGCCGATGAGCAAGTTGGCGACGGTGGAATACCTCAAGTCCTATTATGATGAGGATGTGGACCTGAATCATATATACCGCTACATGGACAGGTTGTACGACACGCAGCAGGGAACTGGTGCAGAACATCAGTGTGGAGCATACCCGGAAGATACTCGGTGGCAGGATCGGCCTGATGTTCTATGATGTCAGCACACTTTATTTCGAGACGGCAAAGACTGACAACCTGCGCGAACCCGGATTCTCGAAGGACGGCAAGACGGCCGAGTCGCAGGTGGTGCTGGGTCTGCTGGTCAATCCGCTGTCCTACTCACTGTTCAACGGGAGTCAGTATGAAGGCTACACGATGATACCGATGATAGATGACTTCAAGCAGCGTTTCGACCTTGGAGACGACTTTGTGGTAGTGGCGGATTCGGGACTGATGAGCACGGACAACGTGAGGCTGCTGCAGGATGCTGGCTACAAGTATA
>DBXQ01000032.1 GCA_002309955.1 Bacteroidales bacterium UBA1208 | reverse complement strand
ACTTGATTTTCTAATGACGGTCATTAAGAATGCAGGCTTACAAATCTCTAATGACCGATTTGGGTTTAATAGTTAAACATAGTTGCGGTCTCCGCCGCCCGCAACTCCAAAAGAGGCTCCCTGCCACGACGGCAGGGAGTTTTTTGTTGGTTATACAATAAAAGGGGTCGGGAGCCGTTATGGATAGCGTTATTGACGAAATAATTTACATTGATATGAAAAGATACTTTATGATTGCGTTGTCGGCGTTGGTGCTGACGGTGGGCTGCAAACAGACCCCTAAAAACTCTATGACTTACCGCCCGTTGGGCAACACTGGGCTGGAAGTGAGCGAGCTGAGCATTGGCTGCGGGGGCTTTGAGAAGCTGGATACGGCAGGCTCGATGGCATTGATGGACATGGCGTTGGACAGCGGCATGAACTATATCGACATCTACGATGCCAACCCGAAGACACGCTCGAACATCGGGGCTGCACTGAAAGGCCGTCGCGACAAGATGATTATTCAGGGTCATATAGGCACGATATTCAAAGACGGGCAGCACAGCCGCACCCGCGACGTGGAGGAGACCAAACAGGGCTTTGAGGACCTGCTGGAGCGGCTGGGCACCGACCATATAGAGGTGGGCATGATACATATCACCGACAGCCCCGACGAGTGGAACGAGCTGGAGGGAAGCCCATTCTTAGACTATGTGTTCCAGCTGAAGAAAGAGGGCAAGATTAAACACATTGGCGTGAGCAGCCACAATGCCGAGGTAGCGCTGATGGCCGCCAAGAGTGGCTGGATAGAGGTGATCATGTTCTCGCTGAACCCTGCCTTCGACCGGCTGCGTGGCGGTGCCATCCCCTGGGAGGAGGGTGCCATGGAGAACCTGCAAGGAGGCATCGACCCAGTGCGTGTGGAGCTGTATGACTATTGTGCGACGCATCATATCGGCATCACCGTGATGAAGACCTTCGGCGGCGGCGGCCGGCTGCTCGACCAGAAGACCTCGCCGCTGGGCGTGGCATTCACGCCGGAGCAGTGCATAGCCTATTGCTTAGCCAAGCCCTGCATCGCGACCTGCATACTGGGCGTGGACAATCTGGAGGAGTTGAAGGCTGATTTGCACTATCTGCAAGCCACGGAAGCAGAGAAAGACTATACTGCGGTGATGCAGCCCGCCAAGGCCGACAAGGGAGGGCAGTGCACCTATTGCAACCACTGCTCGCCCTGCCCACAAGGGATTCCCATCGCCAAGGTGAACGAAATGCTTGACATGGCCCAGAACGGGGGGTTGACGCCTGAATTGCAGGCAAAGTATGATGCACTGCCACACCACGCGTCGGAGTGTACCCATTGCGGCAGCTGCATGGAACGCTGCCCGTTTGGGGTGGATGTGCCTCAGAAAATGGATGAGGCCGCAAAGGTGTTTGGCAAATAATAAAAAGGGATTGGTGCCGAATGGATGTTATCCTCGTGAATATTAATTCTTTTAAATATGGATGTAAAAGAAATGTTTGCCTTGTTTGAGAGGCAGATTATTGATTATCATAAAACCGACTCGGTGAATGTGCCGACAAGCAACCCTTATAGAGAAGGGACTTTTGAGCATTTGCTGTGGGAGAAAAGCCATATTGACACAGTGCAATGGCATTTGGAAGATTTGATTCGTCCGAGTGATGTGGATCCTGTGGAGGCGTTGCGGCTGAAGCGATGGATAGACCGCTCGAACCAGCAGCGGACAGATACTGTGGAGCGGATAGATGACCACTATATGCAAGAGTTTGCGACGGCTCCAGTCCGTCCGGATGCCAAGATAAATACGGAGACCCCGGCATGGGCTATCGACAGGCTTTCGATATTGGCATTGAAGATATATCACTTCGGCATAGAGGTGGCGCGAACGGATGTTGGCCCTGAACATCATGCGCGATGCGAGGCCAAATACAATACGCTGTTGGAACAGAAGGGGGACCTGATGCAGGCTATTGACGATTTGTTGCAGGAGTTGGCTTCTGGGCAGAAGAAAATGAAGTTGTACCGTCAGATGAAGATGTACAACGACCCGTCGTTGAACCCTATGTTGTATAACAAGAAGTGAGCGAACAGAAATATGACAGGCGTGTGTTGGTTGTCAGGCTGTCGGCGTTAGGCGACGTGGCAATCTTGGAGCCTGTGTTGAGGCAGCGGGCAGAAGCGAACCCCGATGTGCTTTTCTTGATGGTGGGACCGCCAAGATTGGCACCGTTGTTCAGGGGTATGTCGAATGTGCAGTATATTCCTACGGAACGTAGGCAGAAGCCCCAAGAGTTGTATCGTTTGCTTTCTGTGATGAAACCGGATATGGTAGCGGATATGCACCATGTGCTGCGGACCATCGGGATGGACTGGCTGTTTAGGATACATGGTGTTCCTGTGCATAGTATCAGGAAACGTGATGTACGAGGAATGGCAACATGGAGGCGTTATGACCGAGTGTTTGATCAATGTGGCTTGAAAGGCGGAGCAGTTGTTGATGGATGCTGGAGTGTGAAACCTGCTGACGGGCATCAGCGAGTGGTGGGGATGGCTCCTTTTGCCCAACACAAGGGGAAGATATGGCCGTTGGAGAAGATGGAACGGTTGGTAAGAATGCTTTCAGAGAAAGGTTATAGGGTTGTTTTGTTTGGCAGTCCGTTGGAGGCTTCTGTGTTGGAGTCGTGGGCGGAGAAGTATGAGGGAGTGGAGTCGTTGGCTGGACGTTTCGGATTTGAAGAAGAGTTGAAGCGGATTGCTGCGTTGGATGTGATGGTGAGTATGGATTCGGCCAATATGCACTTTGCATCGTGTATGGGTGTGCCGGTGGTGAGTATATGGGGAGCCACGCATCCATGCCGTGGTTTTTACGGCTGGAAGCAGGATCCTGCATGGGCAGTGCAGAAAGAGATGGACTGCCGTCCCTGCTCGAAGTATGGGAAGAAGCCATGCCAGAAGGGGGATTATCCTTGTCTGAATGGGATAGAACCGATAGAGGTGCTGGAGAGGATAGATGTGGTTCTATCTGGAGAGTCATGATTTTTTGGCAAAGAGGGGATTGCTAACTAATAGTATGATGACATGGTAAAGAGTTGTATTTGGGCATTCTTTATGCTGTTTTTAAGCCTGCTTGCAAGTTGTGCGGGGGATATGCCGGATGGTGGAGTGCCGTTTTCGGTCGGTGAGGACAAACAGGTGGTGTTTGCACTGGGAAATCTTTCGGAGGATGGACGCAGTTTTGTTGAGCACCAGTGGGAATATGGCGGATTGTTCGGTTGGGGCACAGGCGACAGACCTTCGGATACCACAGACAAATGGGAGGACTATGTCCTTTTTGTCGATTGGGGAAACTTTGTTGCAGGAGGTTGGCGCACGCTTACTGCTGACGAGTGGTACTATCTATTGTTTGAACGACCCGGTGCCGATGAAAAAAAAGCGGTGGGTACAGTAAGTGGTATGCATGGGTTATTGTTGCTGCCTGACGAATGTGCAATGCCGTCGGAAATCTCTATTGATTGCAGGGCTATAAATTGGGATGTCAATAGTTATTCTGTCGACCAATGGAAGCAGTTGGAGAATGTCGGGGCAATATTTCTGCCGGCGGCGGGATTTCGTTGGGGAGAGGTGCCTTACGCTTTTGGCTGCGAGGGCTTGTATTGGTCATCTACGACAAAAGAGGAGGGTTGCCCGTATACAATGCACTTTGATGGAAATGTTCTGGCGGTTGATTGGGACAATACTCCTCAATTCGGCCAGTCGGTGCGTTTGGTGCGGGATTGCAAGTGAGGTTTATTCCAGCGGAAGTGAGATTGTGAAAGTAGAGCCTTGGCCAAGTTCGCTGGTGAGGGAGATGTGTCCTTTGTGAAGAGCGACGACTTGGGCGACATAGTTGAGGCCGATGCCAAAGCCTTTCACATTATGAACATTGCCGGTGGAAACACGGTAGAATTTCTCAAAGATGTGCTTTTGGTCTTCTTTGGCTATACCGATGCCGTTGTCGGTTATCTCCAAAATGGCATTGTTGTTCTCTGTTCGTGTGGAGATAGTGATGTGGGGAGCCTGCTCTGAGTATTTTATTGCATTGTCTATGAGGTTGTGAATCGTGTTGGTGATGTGGAGGTCGTCGGCAAAGAGCGTGCCGTTGATGGCACCAAGGTGCGACTCGATTATTCCCTGCCGGGTTTCGACTGTCAACTGGAAATTGTGTATGCAGGTCTGGACGATGCTGTTAAGGTCTATTTCTTTTGGATTGATAGAAAATTTCTTGCCCGACATCTTGGCACTTTGGAGAAGCGTTTCGATGAGAATACGCATGCGTCGGTTTTCGTTACTAATAATATTAATAAAATTGAGGCGTGTGGCAGGGTCGTTGGTGACAGAATCGTCTTCGAGCATTTCGCATGCCAGGCTGATGGTGGCGATGGGCGTTTTTATTTCGTGGGTCATGTTGTTGATGAAATCCGTTTTCATCTCATCTAATTTGCGTTGGGATAGAATGGTGCGCACAGAGAAGAAGAAAAGCGCTGAAATCAGAACAATCATGCAGATGCTAAGGATTGTGTATAAGTTGGTGTCGCTGCTGAGGATGATGGGTGTGGAAGGGAAAGAGAGCACCACGTAGAGGCTTTCGTTCGAGATGATGCCGTGGGGATGAAATGTATATTTGAAAGCAGTGTTTCTCAGGTCGTCCAGATTGGCGTTTTGACTATAGTAGATGAGGGAATCGGCATCGGCCATCAGTACACCAATATAAGGATTTATGTCCACACCGTTGATGATTAATTCCTCTCGGATAAGTGAATCGAGTAGCGGGAAGTTGAATTTGGAGGCATCGATGACATTGTTGATGTCTAATGGGTTGGTCTTGTTCGATTGGAAGGAGCCTATGGTTGCCAACATCCTGTTGCGGGCGTTGAGCATGGTGTTGTATTGCGTCAGGATATGCTCCTCGTCAGGATTGAGGTGGGCATTGGGTTTGGGATAGGCACTGTCCTGTGACGAGACCCCGAATTCGACTTTTTTTTCGTCGTAGAATAGCTCGTTATTGTTGCGGATGATGTCCTGCATCTTTTCGTTCATGTCGTCGATACGACGGTAACGCAACAAACGGTAACGCTCTTTTTCCGATACATAGTCCTCCACCTTCATTTGGTCCAGTTGGTTGAAGACCTCGTCAATGGCATTGTTGACACTGATGTTGAACAGATTGTCGCTCATCTTGGCAGAGCGTTTGGTCTGTGAAATCTGGATAATTACCAAACTGATGGCCGCCAAGGCGAATAAAGTGGAGAGCAATATCAGGAAATGGCGCTTCATTGTAAAATATATGTTAGTTGTATATAACGCTGTGCAGTGAGAAAAATTTTGCGTCTTCTCAATAATTGTAAAAAAAATATTATCTTTGCAGCCGTAAAGGCGAAAGGGGTACCTTTATGTGTAGCCACAGCCTCAATGCGATAATGTAATAAAATAGTCATGAAGATAGGAATTATTATTGCCATGGATGTCGAGTATCGCAAGATGCTTGAAGTGTTGGGCGGCCAACCTCAAGGGAGAATCGGCGGCAACGACATCGTGTTGTGGCAATGTGGCATTGGCAAGGTGAATGCGTCGGTGGGCACGATGCGCCTGTTGCAGGAACATCATCCCGACTGCATTCTTAGCACCGGTCTTGCCGGAGGCATAGACCCCGCTTTAAACGTAATGGATGTAGTGGTGGGAAGTCAAACGGTCTATCATGATGTATGGTGCGGTATGGGCAATCAGTACGGCCAGGTGCAGGGGCTTCCTGCTCGTTTCGATGCCGATCCCATGCTGTTGCGTTGTGCCTCAGCCATAACCGAAAGCCATGAACTCGCTGTCAAGGAGGGCTTGATTTGCACTGGAGACCAATTTATCACGGACAAGAGTGCGCTTCAGCAAATCAAATCCCGGTTTCCTGATGGCCTTGCATGCGAGATGGAGTCCGCAGCCATAGCTCACACTTGTTACCTTCAACAGGTTCCCTTCATTAGCATCCGCGTTATCAGCGATACTCCCGGCAACACCGACAACCACCAGCAACAGTGGGATACATTTCTCGCTTCCATGAGTGAGCGTTCTTTCCTCTTTATGCAGCGTTTCCTCGCCGAAATACCGTCTAACCAATAAGCAAAATTATTAAAGTGAAAACAATACCCAGTTTTACCATCGACCACATTCGTCTTCTGCGTGGTATTTACGTATCGCGCAAGGATCAGATAGGATGCGAAGTGGTTACCACCTTCGATATCCGCATGAAAGAACCCAACCGTGAACCTGCCCTTGGTCAAGGGGCAATTCACACCATCGAACACCTTGCGGCCACCTACCTCCGCAACAATCCTCAGTGGGCTGACCGTATTGTGTATTGGGGACCTATGGGTTGCCTGACGGGGAATTACCTTCTGATGCGTGGCGATCTTCAACCCGAAGACATTCTTGACCTCATGCGTGAAACTTTCCGTTTTGTGGCCGAATACGAAGGAGAGATTCCGGGAGCAGCCCCCAAAGACTGCGGCAATTACCTGCTCCACGACCTACCGATGGCTAAGTGGGAGTCGGCAAAATACCTCCATGAAGTTCTTGAACAGATGACACCTGACAATATGCATTATCCTGTCTGATAGTGTCTTTAACCTGACAGGATAAAAAATTGATAAAAAAACATCAATTGTACACAATAATTGAATGAAAATATAGTTATCCGTTGTGTTTTCATGATCGACAGGCCCCGTAGTTCAGCTGAATAGAA
>DBXQ01000066.1:1398-8056 GCA_002309955.1 Bacteroidales bacterium UBA1208 | reverse complement strand
TTGCCGCAGCCGTTGTAGGCGCGGTCGCCGAGAGCAGCCACAATCTCCTCACCCGCCTCGAACACATCCTTGCCACCCAACAGCATCACCGGTTTGTGCAAAATACTGCCAATCTCTATCACTTTGGTGACAGGGATGCGCTTGGTGAAATGCTGGCCCGCCAGCACTATCGCCACGAAACCGTCCTCGAACACCATCGGCAGGTCGTCCTCGTCGAACTCGCCCTCCTCAGGAATGAAGAAATCGAGCCCCTTGTGGTCGTTGTGCACGTCCAGGCCGATGACAGCCTCGAAATAGCGGTCCACAATATGCACGTCGGGCAGCAGGTTCAGCTTGAAAACCACACTGATAAACTTCTTGGCGGAGAGTTTGGGAAATGTGGAGAAGGGCACGTGCAGTTTCCGGATCACCTGACGTGAACGATGGTTGCCTTGCAGGTCCACGACAAAGTCGAACTTTTCAGCCCTCAACTCGCCAAAAGTGGCATTCAGGTCGTTGGTATCATACAAATGCAACTTATCGACGTAAGGATTGGTGGAAATCACTTGCGCCATCTGTTTTTTAACCAAAAAATGCAATTCAACACCTGGTACTTGTTGTTTCACGGCTCTGACAACGGGAGTTGTCAACACAATGTCGCCGATGGAACTCAATCGGACAATCAGAATCTTTATTCTCGACGGGGGTTGTATTTCATCCATAGTTTTAAGGAATTACGATATTGGGGTGATGGGGGTTCCGTAATGGGTGTCCACCGGAGTGCCGTAGATGTGGAGGAGATATTGCATCATCTTCTCTGTGGGCACATCGCGCACCACAGCCTTTTTCTGCAGGTAAGCGACAAAGGCCTCCTTCTCTTCCGGGGTATAGAAAGAACTGTAGGCATTGTCTCCGCACATCAAGTCGTGGGCGATGTAGTTGGTGGCGTAAAGTTTGTAGTTTTTATAGATTTGCTCGTCTATCAACTTGCAGATATGGAGCAGTTTGTCATTGTTGTTGATATCGGCGGGCACGGTGTTGAGGGCCTCGTCGAGGGGCGTGCCGATAACGAGGGAGATTTTCCCTTTTTGGCCGAAAATGCCCTGTTTGATGC
This sequence comes from Bacteroidales bacterium UBA1208, assembly GCA_002309955.1. Taxonomy (GTDB): domain Bacteria; phylum Bacteroidota; class Bacteroidia; order Bacteroidales; family P3; genus Colimorpha. The sequence goes on along the minus strand of DBXQ01000066.1, from coordinate 6,963 downwards.
TGTCGAAGTCCTCGCCGGGGTACTTCTGGTAGTGTTGCCCGTTCTCGCTGAGGGCGAGTTCACGGGCCTTGAGGGCGTCGCAGGGCTCGTACTCGTAGGAGATGGTCACCGGGGTGATGTTCAGCTGGCGGACGTTTTCCACCAATTCGCTGGCGTGTCCCATCGTGATCATCTTGAGCAGTCCCTGCTTGGTGTAGTCATAGCCGTCTTTGGTGCGCCCGTCGCGCTGGGCAATCCACACCGACTCGCCCTCCTCGAGGAGGCTGTAGCGAATATAGTCCGACAGGTACTGTGAGAAGAGCAGTTTCTCGCGCAGGGTGCCCGACCGCTTGACGAGGAACATCTTGTTGAGGCGCGCCACCTCCACCAACGTGGGGGTCTGTATCAGGTTGTCACCGATAGCAATTTTGGAGGTGTGCCGCTGTTCGAGGAAGAAGTAGTACTGCAACATCGCGGAGTCGAACGTGATGTCGCGGTGATTGGCGATATAGAGGTAAGCCTTGTCAGGCTCCACGTTTTCGATGCCGGAGAAGGTAATTCCCTTGGAGAAGTTCTTCAGGAAAGTCTCGATGAAGCGGCGGTCGAAGGATGCCTGTACCTCCTCGATACTGTGGAAAGAGGCAAAATCTTGGCGGAACTGCTCGATGGAATAGTCGGGCAAACACTTGACAATAGCGTCTTGGAAGTGCCTGTCTTCCATCAGTCTATGATATGCGGCAGGGGCTTCCTCTTCGTTATAAGGTCGTATGTCATCAAAATTTTCCATCGCGGTTTTTCGAGGCTGCAAAAGTACATAAATTTTAAATATACACTGACACAATGTTATCCGTGCGTAGAGACGGGGCGTGCCCCGTCTTAGCAAATAACAGAGGAAAATTACAAGCAAATATTTTTTATCTTTGCCCCACAAAAAAAGACGTATATTATAATAGTTAACTGATTATTTTTCAATTTATGATTACCATCATCATTATCATCGTGGCAGCAGTGCTTTTACTGCTAGTCCTCTACTATTTTTCTGTCAACAACCGCGAAACCGCCTTGCGCAAGGAGGCCGAGGCCCAGGACAAGGCCATCAACTCCATTTTCGACACAATGTGGAAGGTTATCAAGGAGAAGGCCTCTGTTTCGGAAAAGTACCGTGAGACGTTCGAGAAAATCTACCCTGAACTCATCAGCGGACGGTATAAGGACAACAACACCTCAATGAAATGGATTCAGGAGGCCAACCCTGATTTTGACACTTCACTCTACAGGGAGCTGATGCAGGCCATTGAGGCCCAAAGGATGCACTTCCAGAACGCCCAACGCCGGATGCTGGACATTCTCCGCGAACGCGAGACACTCATCAATTCTATGCCCCAGAAATGGTTCATCAGTAACCGCCAGCCCATCCCCTACACTGTTATTTCCTCTGACTACGCCAATGAGGTGATGGTCACCCGTGTGGATAACGAGACCCTGTCCTTATGAGGTCTTTCCTGGTTTTCGCCCTTCCTGTGGCCGCCGCGGCGGTGGCTCTTCTGTGCGGAGCCAAGCCGGATCACACCATTGCATATTTCTTGCTCCTTCTGTTGTTTGAATGGGGCCTTTACGGGCTCCACAAGCGACTGCAAAACAACGCAAAGGAGTTCCTGAGCGGCTATATGCGCGAAGTAATGCACTTTTTCCCGTGGGTGGAGCGCGTGGTAAGGGAGGAATACCGTCGCGACAGCAACGGCAACCAATACAAGGTCAAAGTCGAGCACTTCGTCCATCACCCCGACGAATATGTGAAAGTGTTCAACATTGACCTGCAAAAACACATTTCCAAATGGGAATTCGAATCAATATGCGATCTTTGGGGCACCCCCTTTCATTCATTCCAGACCCATCACCCCAACTGTGTGCAAGGCGGGGGTGGCGAGGCCTGCGAATGGGACGGTGACGAGATGAGCACCGAAACCGCCACCATCACCCACCGATATTCCAATCCCCTCCGACAATCCAACTCCATCTTCCGAAGCAGAATCATCAGCAAAAAAAAGGCTAAGGAACTGGGACTGTGCAACTATCCCAAAGCCAACAGAGATAACGACCAGGATGTGATTCTGGTCAAAGAGGGGGTTGACATCCCCTACGACCTTGCCCAAGCCAACGCCGCCTTGCAACGCCTGAACGCCTTTTGCGGCGAATCAGCACAAATCCACGTGTTCATACTGATGTTCTGCGCCTCCGACGGAATCGCTATCGCTTCATTGCAAAGAGACTATTGGAAAGGGCTCAACAAAAACGAGCTCCTGATCTGTCTCGGTATAAATGGCAGCAGGGTCGAGTGGTGCGAACCTATGAGCTGGTCCGACAACAAAACCCTTGAACTTAAAATCAGGTCATACTTTATTCAACAGCCCGTCTTGAACCTGACAAGCTTTGTCGCCTGGCTACGCGCCAACCTGAAGTACTGGGACAGGAAACAGTTCAAGGATTTCGACTACTTGAAAGAGGGACGAGCCAGTAACAACTACTGGATTCTTTTGGCTATTTCCTTCCTGCTGAGCCTCCTGCTCGGTTTCTTATGCTTTACGATGTAACGTTTCTCTGACAAAGCACTCTGTTACACAGCGTTTTGACATAATATTTCTTGGCACAGTTTTTGCATATACTTATACTCTGAAAAAAAATTTTTTTCTCAATATTACATTTTGCAATTTTTTGACGTATATTATAGAGGGGAAGTTTTTTTGAAGAAGATGAACAACACACCATACTATATTAACGTTAAACATAACATTATAACCATTTCTACATTGTCAACCAAATAATCTATCCGCAAGGAATGCTGACCTTGCAGCACTCCTGATCAAACATTATGCTCTTTTAGAGAGATTCTTCTACTGTAACGCCTTGTCGTTCCGTTGTTTTTGATCTTCCAGCATTACAAAACCACCGATGGCAATGCGTAAGGCACTCTGCGGCTCGCCGCGATTGATACGCTGTCCGCCAAGGACCCCAAAAAACAAATTGAAAAACCGTAATCATACAAGTAGATGAAAAGACAAAACGATTCACAATCCTACTACAATTTTGACAATGAACTGTTGGACCTCTACATCAAGGATATCAACCGTTACCCGCAGCTCAGCGAAGACGAGGAGAAGGAACTGGCGCGCAGAGCCAAGCTTGGCGACGAAGAGGCCCTCAACAAGCTGATATGCGGCAACCTCCGCTTCGTGGTGAAAACGGTCTCGGATTTCCAAGGATGCGGAATCTGTATGAATGACCTGATAAGCGAGGGGAACATCGGCCTGACAATTGCTGCCCAGCGTTTTGACGAAACCAAGGGCAACAAGTTCATCACCTATGCAGTGTTCTGGATTAAGAAGCAAATCCTCCAGGCCATCTCCGATCTACACGGCACCATACACCTGCCCCAGAACAAGGAGAAGGACCTCAAGAAGGTGCGCGAGGCCGACGATCGCCTCACGGCCAAACTGCACCGCGCCCCAAGCCTGGCCGAACTCGCGGAGGCCACCGGTCTGCCCGAAAACAAGGTGGCCAACCTCCGCCTGATAGATATTCAGGGCGTGCCACTCGACACGTTCACCACTTCAGAGGACGGCTACTGCCAGGAGAGCACCCTCACCTTGGAATCCTATGAACAAGCCGACAAACACTTGATGAACGAGTCTCTTGTCAAAGACGTCCATCGCTTCCTCAACACCCTGCCTGAAATCGAACTCAAGGTACTGAAGGCTCGGTTCGGCATCGACACTCTCCAGGAACTCACCACGGAGGAGATTGGTGCGCTCCTGGGCTACTCGCGCGAGAAAATAAGACAAATCTCCAACAAGGCTATGAAACGCCTCGGCAAACCTTCTACCTCCGGCGACCTCAGACAATACCTCGCTGCCTAAATAGGCTGATCTTCCTTCCTACTCTTTTAGTTTTTTTTAAGACAAATTACCTGCGGACATACACACCGCGACTGCCGGTTCTCTGGAACCGAACAGGGGTAATCTCACCAAATATCTACCATAGTATTCACATAATCTATTATATATGAGAACTTTAAAGATTACAAAATCTTTTACCAACCGTGAAGACAACACGCTGAACATCTACCTGAACGACATCGCCCAGTACCCACTGCTCGACACTGACGAGGAGGTGGAACTGGCGCGCAGGGCCAGGAGTGGCGACCCCTTTGCCCGCGAGCGACTGGTCAACTGCAACCTGCGCTTTGTGGTTTCGGTGGCCAAACAGTACCAGGGGCTGGGTATCCCCCTGATGGACCTGATCGGAGAAGGCAACTTCGGACTGATGAAAGCCGTGGACCGTTATGACGAGACCCGCGGGTTCAAATTCATCTCCTACGCGGTGAACTGGATACGGCAGGCCTTGCTGAATGCCATCTCCTCACAGGCCCGTATGGTGCGACTGCCCGTGAACAAGGTGGCGGAGATCCAGAAACTGAAAAAAACCACCAGCTCCTTGGAGCAGCAACTGGGTCGCATCCCGAGCATCGAAGAGCTGGCGGAACAAACCGGCATCCCGGAATCCAGAATTTCCGAGCTCTGGTGGTTCGACAGCCGTAGCCTGTCACTCGATGCCCCCGTCAGTGCCGAAAGCGACACCTGCTGGGAGAGCCTCATCTCGGCAAGTGACTATATGCGGACGGATGACAACCTGTTGCGGGAATCGCTCGCCAACGACCTGAACACCATCCTCGACAAACTGCCCGAGAAGGAGAGCCAGGTGCTGAGACTGAGATATGGCTTTGGCACAACTCACGAGCACACAATGGAGGAAATCGGAGACTCTCTGAATGTGTCCCGGGAGCGTGTCCGACAGATCTATGAAACCGCAATGAGACACCTGCGTAAATCAGGCGACCTTGTTTTCCTACAGCAATACCTCGCCGCCTGAGCACCACCATTCCCTCTTTCAAAACACCACATCATACAGATCTATTATTATTGTTTAACCAAAAAGTCCAACAAAGATGAAAAAAAAGAACCCTTCCGCCAACATCATCAACACTTTCTGCAATGTCTCTGACTTCCTCTCCCAATGTGGGGAAGAATATATCAGCCAGTTATTGCAACACTCCGAAAACAGCCTGAACGAGATGGCAAACCAAAACCAGGACAACGAAGACGTCTGGTTCTCATTTCTCAAGGACTTCACCATTCTGATGAACTTCTTGCACCTTTCGGCCAAACAATGTATAGTCTTTGTGGCACTCTACTCTGAACAGATTAACCAGCACGACGATATAGACTGGAATGATGTGTGCAAATTCCTGCAAATAAGCCCGTTGAAATATCTCCCTTTGCGCAACACTTTGGAAGAAATGGCGAAAATTGGGGTGCTCCAATGCCAATGCAAGAAGGGGAAAATCGCCTTCAAGAGCTATATTGCAAGCGAAGGTGTGGAGCAGGCGCTGCAGGACAACAAGCCCTACAGGCAGAAAAAACCGATGCCACTGAACCGATACCGCTTCTGCCAACTGGTTTCGGACTTTATCACGGAGGAGGGTATCTTCGAAACAAACACTAAGAGCATTGTCCAGAACATTGAGAAGTT
>DBXQ01000066.1:0-1366 GCA_002309955.1 Bacteroidales bacterium UBA1208 | reverse complement strand
TGTCCAGTGTTAATCGCATCATCTTCTACTGTATGTGCGATGATTTTATGAGAGGCCGCACACGGCAAACCTATCTCTACTCCTGCCTGAGCAGCATTTATGACCAGTCCATTGATACAATGGGGGTTATGAGAAGTTTCTTTGACCAGAAACACCCGCTGCAAACCAATGACTTGGTGGAGTTGTCGGGAGCCGATTTTTCCCAGGATGCCATCGCCAAGCTGACGGAAAAGGGCAGGAAACTGCTGTTGGAAGAGGACTTCGACCTCTTCGTCATAAACCAGAAGAGCAACGAAAACCTTATCCGTCCCGACAGCATCCGCGAGAAACATCTGTTTTTCAAGCCCGAAACCCATCAGAAACTGGATGGACTGAAGACCAGTTTGATGGAGGAGCAGTTCCTTCTCCTTCAGCAGCGTCTGGAGGAGAATGCTATGCCGAAGGCGATGACCGTGCTGTTTTACGGCGGTCCGGGCACGGGCAAAACCGAAGCCGTGATGCAACTGGCCAAGGCCACCGGAAGAAGCATCTTCCACGTGGACATCTCCGCCTGCAAGAGCAAGTGGTTCGGGGAGTCGGAGAAGATTATGAAGGGTATCTTCGAACAATACCGGGCGATGTGCAAGCAGGAGGCCCTGAAACCCATCCTGCTGTTCAACGAGGCCGACGCCATCTTCAACAAGCGCAAGGACACCGCATCGTCGAGCGTGGCGCAGACGGAGAACACCATCCAGAACATCCTGTTGGAGGAGATGGAGCATTTTGACGGCATCCTGGTGGCCACCACCAACTTGGCGAACAACTTCGATGACGCTTTCGCCCGCCGCTTCCTCTTCAAGATAATGTTCGACAAGCCCTCCAAAGAGGCCAAGACCGCCATCTGGAAGGACAAGCTCTCCTGGCTCGATGACAATCAGGCCGCAATGCTGGCCCAAAACCACGACCTCTCGGGCGGCGAAATCGACAATGTGGTGCGCAAGACATTGATGGAAGAGGTCATCCACGGCATCCGTCCCACCCTGGAAACCCTCTCCCAATGGTGCAGCGAGGAGAAGATGGGCGACCACAAGGGGAAAGCCATCGGGTTCGTCGCCTGATAAAAGGGGATGACAACAATCTATTATGGGAGGCTGGCAAGGTCCTCCCATTTTTTTTGATTCTGTTCCGATAATTTTGTGTATGTTTGCGCCCTCATTAAAACCCCGTGTCTTATGTCAGCAATAACTCATACCGATTTCAATTTCCCCAAACAGAAGAGCGTCTATCACGGAAAAGTGCGCGATGTGTACAACATCGACGACAAGGTGCTTGTGATGGTCGCCTCCGACAGAATTTCCGCCTTCGACGTCATCCTCCCGAAGGGCAT
>DBXQ01000115.1 GCA_002309955.1 Bacteroidales bacterium UBA1208 | reverse complement strand
TCGGCGGCATATTCTATCTGCTGGGGGCTGCCACCGAAAAGTTGGTTGGCAGCCACTGCTGCCATGACACAGGCACTGCCTACTTCTCCTTGACAGCCGACTTCGGCACCAGAGAGGGAGGCATTGTGCTTGATGACATTGGCAAAGAGAGCGGCTGTAGCCATGGCTCTAAGTATCTCAGTGTCGCTAAAATCATGCGCTTTCTTAAGATGGTAAAGCACCGCAGGCAGCACTCCCGACGAACCGCAAGTGGGAGCGGTGACAATATAGCCACCCACAGCGTTGCGTTCGGAGGTCGCCAAAGCATAAGCAATGACAAGAGCTCTACTTTGGAGCGACGGTTTATAGCTTGAAGCACGAACATAGTACTGACGAGCTTTGCTCCGCAAATGGAGCCCCCCGGGGATGACACCTTCGGCCTGAAGACCTTCGCGGATAGTATTCTGCATGACATTCCACATGTCCTGCAGATAATCCCAAATGTCTGGACTTTCGCACTGCTCCACATATTCCCAATAATTCATGCCTTCATGTTCAATATAGGGGAGGATTTCAGAGAGTGTGGACATGGAATAGACGTGTTCCTCGGTAAGGTCGGTAGTTTCATTGGCCAGGGCTCCGCCTCCTATGCTGTAGATAGTCCACTCGCCCGTGACGCTGCCATTGATATCAATGGCTTCGAAATGCATGCCATTGGTGTGGAATGGCAGTACGATGTCAGGCTTCCAGACTATCTCTACAGGAATGGGCGCAGCTCCGTCTTGCAGGGCTTTGTCAGTGCGGTGGCCACGGCCTGTGGCAGCAAGNNAGGCCTGCCGTAAAGGGTAATACGGAAACTGGAGGCTTCCGGGTGCTCGGCCTTGAACTGCAATGCTGCAGCATGGGGTGCCATGGTGTGACTGCTCGAAGGACCGTAACCTTTGCGATATATTTTCTTGATAGACTCCATTTTGAATTCATTAATCTGATTTACACATTCTCACATTCAAAATCGTTGATTCGTTAATCAGATTCATTTTGCAAAAATACGATTATTTTTCGACATTGGGAATTATTTTGTATTTTTGTAAGATAGTATGTGTTTATGACAATTTCATAGTCGAATGAATATCATTATTATAGCTAACGGTTTGTTCCCCACTGGCATGTGGGTTGATACGGTATTGCGGCAGGCCGACAGGATTGTGTGCTGTGACGGTGCTTTGGAAAAATACTTGAACTGGCAGAAGCGTCAAGCCACAAGGGTTCATCCCAGTGTGGATGTGGTGGGCGATGGTGACAGTCTCAACCCGAAGGTGATGTCCGAGGAGGGATGTATGGGTATTGAAATCCGTCGACATTGGGTGGAGGAACAAGAGTATAATGACTTGACGAAGGCCACCCGCTTTGCACTGGAACAAGCGGAACGGTCTGTTCCCCGCGATATTCTGCACCATTCTCCAGAAGAAGATGTTACGATAACATATATCGGTGCCACAGGTCTGAGGGAGGACCATACTCTGGGCAATATCAGTCTGCTGGCTTGGTACATGGAACAGTATCCCGGAGTGGGGTTCCGTATGGTTTCGGATTATGGTATGTTTGTTCCCATGCAAGGACACGGGGTGTTCGATACGTATTCAGGGCAGCAGGTGTCGCTCTTTTCTCTCACCCCTGAAGTTCCCGTGACTGTAAAGGGGCTTCGCTGGCCTATAGAGGGCCGTCGGTTGGCGTGGTGGTGGGAGGCTTCGCTGAACGAGGCCGTGGGCGACAGTTTCGAGGTCTGGGGCGGCCGAATGGTAGTCTATTTGGTGTCCATGGTCTGACGGATGGCACGGCAGAGCTGGTCGGGACAGGAGGTGTCCTTCCATCCACAGCGGATGCCTTCAAGACGTTCAAGAACTTGACTCACTTCCATTCCTTCAACAAGTCGCGACACGCCTTGAAGATTGCCATGACAGCCACCGAAGAAGGATACGTTGTAAAGTTTTCCATCAACAATATCGAAATCTATCTGTTGGCTACAGGTCTGTTCGGTTTGATAGGTGTAATGCATTTTTTGAATTCGTTAATTCTTTAATTCTCTAATTCGTCAATCAATTTTCGCATTATCATGTTCTTATGCAAAGAGGTTGCGGAAAGCTTCTTCTATTACGCTGACTTCCACAATTTGTATGCGGTATTTGTTTTTTTCAAAATTCCGGGAGTCATATTTTGAGATAAATATTTTCTCAAATCCTAATCGGGCAGCCTCGCTAACCCGGTTCTCTATCCGGCTGACGGGACGCACCTCACCACTAAGCCCCACTTCGGCAGCAAAGCAGTAGCGTGGGGATATGGGTATGTCGACATTGCTGGAGAGAATGCTGCAGGCTACGGCAAGGTCGAGGGCAGGATCACTGACTCTCAGGCCTCCTGCCATGTTGAGGAAGACATCTTTGGCACCGAGTTTGAAACCGCAACGTTTCTCAAGGACAGCGAGAAGCATATTCATGCGACGGGTATCGAAACCGTTGGCGTTGCGCTGAGGAGTGCCGTATACAGCGGTACTGACCAGCGACTGCACTTCAACGAACATGGGGCGTGCCCCTTCTACGGTTGCCGCTACGGCGGTGCCGCTTAGTTCTTCGTCGCGGTGCGACAGGAGGAGAGCCGAAGGGTTGGAAACTTCGCTGAGACCGTTGCCTCGCATCTCGAAAATACCTATCTCGGAGGTGGAGCCAAAACGGTTCTTCAGCGCACGGAGTATACGGAAACCATAGTTGCGGTCTCCCTCGAACTGGAGGACAGCGTCAACAATATGTTCCATGACCTTAGGACCTGCCAGCGTACCATCCTTGGTGATGTGACCGATGAGCAGGACTGGCACTCCAGTGGTCTTTGCGTAATGCTGGAACTCAGTGGTGCATTGACGTATCTGGCTCACACTGCCTGCAGGCGATTCAACATCCTCAGTGGTGACTGTCTGGATGGAGTCGACTATGAGCAGGTCGGGCTGTACAGCGTCGATATGCTCAAAGATACGCTGTGTCACTGTTTCGCTGACAACATAACAACTCTCAGTATTGATACCGATGCGGTCGGCGCGCATCTTTATCTGTTGTTCGCTCTCTTCGCCACTTACATAAAGCAGTTTGCGGTCGTGGATAGCCAAGGCTGTCTGCAACAGGAGTGTGCTCTTGCCAATACCCGGCTCACCACCCAGCAACAGCAGGCTTCCGGGCACGATGCCTCCACCCAGCACACGGTCAAACTCATTGCAATGGGTGGGGATGCGCTTGATTTCGCCATAGGTGACTTCCTGTATGCGTTTCGGTGTTGCCTTGGCGACCGCGGTAGCCGTCTTGGCTGCGGGGACGGCACTCTTGACCACTTCCTCCACAAAGGTGTTCCATTTGCCGCATTCGGGGCAACGCCCCAGCCAGGACGACGACTGGTAGCCGCATTCCTGACAGAAATAATATGTTCGTGCTTTAGCCATCTATTTGAATGTGTTATTTCGTTAATTCTTTAATTCGTTAATCGATTTACGCATTAACACGTTTACGAATTGACGAGTTCAAATAACATTTGTTCACCACTCCCGAAGCAAGTATTATGCCAAAGGCAATGGCTATGGTCACTTTCAGTGCCACAAAGCCCGTCTCGGCAGCTAAACGCAACTGGTCAGTAACTATATAATAGGCTGTCCAAAAGATGCCGCCTCCTGGCACCAACGGAATGATTCCGCAAATCAGATAAATCGTTACAGGTTGATGTCCAACTCGTGCCAACACATGGCTCACGGTGGCAATGGCCAATGCCGAGAAGAAAGCAGCTCCTACCACCGACATTCCCGATAATGACCACAGATATACAACCCAGCCTATCGTCCCTGTAAGTCCGCAGGCTATATAGCTATGGCGTGGAGCTCCAAACAGAACCGAGAACCCCACCGTCCCTACAAAGGCTGCCATCAGCTGAATGAACCATTGAGAGGCTACCGGATCCTTTACAGGAACGCCCAGCTGCACAATGGCCCCCACCACCTCACCATCGACAATAATCGACAGCGCCACTCCTAAGGCAATGCACAAAAAAACCAAAAAAGCATCCGTAAGCCGAGTAGTGCCAGCAATATAGTCTTCGTTGGCCAAGTCTCGCATTCCATTCGTAAACGGGACTCCAGGCACAAGAGCTATTATGGTGCCAATTATCATGTTGGACAAATGCAACTGAGGGGCTATCTGAAAATGCATTGCCACACGATATACGAGCATGCACATGATTCCGCCCACTAAGCCTCCTGCCACACTCCCCGCCAATCGCGACAGATGGCGGGAAACAAAAGTAATGAAAGTGCCCAAAACCAACCCTGCCACCAGTGTGGCCAAAGAGTCGAGCAGACTGCCTCCAAAAATAAGACAGAATGCAGCCACTCCCACAGCAATGCCCGTCAACAGCTCCCACCAGGGTTTTCCCGGCATGGAACGGATAGCCTGAATACTTTGACTAAGGGTTTCAAGAGGTATCTTGCCGCTGCTCACGTCGCGGCTCAGCTGGTTCACTGCTGCCACCTTGGCTAACTGTGTGCCCTTGATGGGAATGAACTCGGCTCGGGCATAGTGCTGCCCGGTGGCGATGATGCCGTTGCTCAGCACAAAGAAACTCTCGTCCTCAATTCCGTAGGCCGAAGCAATACGGGTCATGGTCTCCTCTACCCGGCTGATTTCCGCGCCGTTTTCGAGGAGAATGTGTCCCGCCTCAGTAGCCAGCTGTAAGGCCTGTTCCTGTTCTTCGGTCATCTTTAATACTCGTCAACTACTTTGTCCACGCGGTAGAGTTTGTCCCCGCGGTGGAGGATTTCGGTTGTCTTGACGCTGAACACGTCGCCTTGATGCACTTCCGGCACGGGCTGGGCAGTGTCGCCAAGGCGCAACTCCTCCACTGTGGCACGGTAAACGCCTGTGGTCTGCCCTATCACCATAAGGTCGTCGTCCTGCTTCAGGGTCTCGGCCGTCTCGATGCGCATCTCCGCCACCTGCGGACGGTTGTAATAGTTGGTTACCTTGCCTAAATAGACCTTGTTCTCGGTGGCCTGGGAGCCGTACCGCTCACTCCATTCGCCCATCTTGCGTCCGAGATAGTAACCATCCCAGAAGCCGCGGTTGAATACCGTGGCCAACCGTTCAGTCCAGACGGCTATCTTCTCCTGTGTGTAGGTGCCTTCGGCCACGGCCTGCACCGCCTCCTTGTAGCACTCCACCACTGTCTTCACATAGTCTGCCGAGCGTCCACGACCCTCAATCTTCAGCACTCTTACGCCTGCGTGGATAATCTTGTCCAAGAAACCGATGGTGCACAAGTCTTTAGGCGACATGATATATTTGCCGCTTACCAGCAGCTCCGTGTCGCTTTCCACATCCTTGACCAAATACTCCCTGCGGCACAGTTGCAGGCAAGCACCTCGGTTGGCGCTGTAGTTGTACTCATCCAGACTCAGATAGCACTTGCCGCTCACACTCATGCACAATGCCCCGTGGGCAAACACCTCCACCTGCACCAGCTCCCCTTTCGGACCGCGGATGTCATTCTCCTTGATATACTGGGTAATCTCCGCCACCTGCCGCAATGGCAGTTCGCGGGCTGTCACCACCACATCGGCATAACGGGCGAAGAAACGCACCGCCTCCACATTCGAGATGTTGCACTGCGTGGAGATATGCACCTCCACACCGATGCTGTTGGCATAGAGAATCACAGCCATATCGCTTGCGATGATGGCCGTGATGCCCGCCTCCTTGGCGGCCTGCACCAGCGCGTGCATCTCCTCAATCTCGTCGTTGTAGATAATCGTGTTTACCGTCAGGTAGGTACGCACACCGTGCTGCTGCGCTGTCTCGGCGATGCGGCGAAGATCCTCCACCGAGAAATTGGCCGCCGAGCGCGACCGCATATTCAAGTTCCCCACCCCGAAATAGACGGCATCCGCCCCCGCTTGGATGGCGGCGCTGAGGCTCTCATAACTCCCCACAGGAGCCATAATCTCCACATTCACACCCGCAGCGGTTCGCTGCACAGCCTGATGATATGTTTCCATTATTCTGATAATCTGATTAGTCAAGGCACTCAACACACCAAGTACCCGTTTGCAAAGGTACGACTTTTTTTTCAAATCATAAACCCAGAGAGTATAGGCAATGATCTGTAGCATCCTTTTATAAAGACAACCATTACCTGCTACAAAAACATGATAAAATAAATGGGCAGGTATGTTGTTGCGTTCTCGGTGCGGGATTCTCCTTCATTGGATAATACCAAAGCCGACTGCACCCTATAGTCTTGGTTGGCTATGAAACGGTCAAGAGCACGGTGGATGGAATAGTCTTTGCCCGACTTCACTTCGATAGGCAAAACAGTAAGGTTGTCGTAGTCATCTATTAGAAAATCCACCTCGCCCTTTTGTTTGTTGTCGTAATAAAAAAGAGTATGCCCATGAGCCATCAACTCGGTGGCGACAACAGTCTCATACACCGAGCCGAGATTGATGCTGAGCTGGTCGTCTTTGATAGCGGTAACGTTGTTTCTGAACAGGACATACGTCAACAGCCCTACGTCATTCAGATACAGTTTCAGCAGATTCTTCTTGGCAGAACTTACCAATGGAAATGTGGGATTGGCTATTGCCCTCACCTCAAGTGCAACTCCTGCACTGATAAGGTACTCTATGTCGTCTTCGTAATCACGCGCCGCTTTGCCCCGTTTTTCTTCAACATCATTGAAATGGAGACGTTTCTTGCGATTCTCCATATAGGAAGGTATCATGTCATAGATACGTCGTATTTGCAGCTTCTCTTGCATACTGTACTGCGAGGCATCTTCTTTGTATAGGCTGAATATTTCTTCGTGAATCTTGCGGACACGGTAGATATTCTGCGAGTCGAGATAGGTGTTTACCGCCTGAGGCAGACCGCCTACCAAGAGGTATGTCTTGAACAGTTCCAACATACGACGGTGCAATCCATCGTTAGAACTCTCCTTATTCTTAAACCTCTTCCTCATGCTGTCAATCACCTCCTTGCCGATGCCATTTGCCCAAAGGAACTCCTCAAAATCGAGGGGATACATGTGCTCTACCTGTATCCGACCTCCAGGTATGGACAGCGTTTTGTGCATGGTCACACCCAAGAGGGAGCCGCTGGCAACGTAGGTAAACCGCCCTTCGTCACACAGAAACTTCAGCAAGGTGAGCAAGGAGGGGTAGGCCTGTATCTCATCTAAAAAAACCAACGTGTTGTCTTTCGTCCCCAGCCGTCTACCGGCAACAGCACTCAAGCGTACATAAAAGTCTTCTGTCCCTTTCACATCGGCGAAAACACGTGCCCCATCCCTGTCGTCAATCATATTTACCTCAATAAAGTTGGGGAAGTTGGCGCGTCCTTCGTGCCGAATAATGTACGACTTCCCAACCTGACGTGCGCCATCAATAATGAGAACCTTATCTCTATTGGAGTTAAAATACTCGTTAAGTGTTTGTTGTATCTTTCTATTTAGCATAGCATGACTGCATTTGACAATGCAAAAATACAACTTTTTCCAATTTTATCACCTCTTTTTTACAACTTTTTCCATTTTATAATGGCTAATTTTACAACTTTTTCCATTTTTTCAAGGCCGATTTCACAACTTTTTCCGCCCTTCCGTGTCTACTTGTACCAGCCTAATAAAGTAGACAC
>DBXQ01000091.1:40510-41496 GCA_002309955.1 Bacteroidales bacterium UBA1208 | reverse complement strand
TTTTTCAGTTCGGCCTCCTTGTCGATGTTGAGGCTGACAGGCACAAAACACTCGGTGGTGCCGACCATAAAGCTCAATGCGCCCTCCACCTTGTCGGTGACGGACTCGATCTTGCCCACGTTGCCCAGCTTGCAGATGATGCCGTTGAACATGGCAGGGCAATGGCCTTTGATATAAAGGTCCAGCACCTCCTTGGGCGAAAGGCCTTTGCTGTTGCGCAGGTTGCGGACACCAGCGATAATCTCGCGTGCCAACTCGAAGTCGTCGAGCATGCGCTGGTCGAAGAACACGCTGCGGGGCATGTGCTGCACCATGATGCTGGAGCCTTCTGGACGGTCGGCCAAGGCGTGCCAAATCTCTTCGGTGACGAAGGGCATGAAGGGGTGCAGGATACGCATGAGGCGGTCGAAGATACCAAGAGTGGCCTCGTAGGTCTCGCGGTCGATGGGTGTGCCGTAACCGGGCTTGATCATCTCCAGATACCAGGAGCAGAAATCGTCCCATACGAGCTTGTAGCTCTTCATGAGGGCCTCGCTCAGGCGGAACTCGTCGAAGTCTTTCTCAATCTCTTCCAGCACTTGCGCCATACGCATCTCCATCCACTGGACGCTGACGTTGTTGTTGTAGAGGGTGTCGGACTGGTCAGACCTGTCGGACTGGTCAGACTTGTCGGAGCCGTCGCTTACTTCCCAACCCTTCACTAAACGGAGGGCGTTCCATATCTTGTTGGAGAAGTTGCGGCCTTGCTCGCAGATGCTTTCGTCGAAGGGGATGTCGTTGCCTGCGGGAGCGGTGAGCAGCATACCCATACGCACACCGTCGGCACCGTACTTCTCAATCAGCATGATGGGGTCGGGGCTGTTGCCCAGACTCTTCGACATCTTGCGGCCAAGCTTGTCGCGCACGATACCTGTGAAATAGACATGGTGGAAAGGCACCTCCTTGCGGTACTCCTCGCCTGCCATAATCATACGTGCCACCCAGAA
>DBXQ01000091.1:37681-40366 GCA_002309955.1 Bacteroidales bacterium UBA1208 | reverse complement strand
TCGGCACTCTTCACGGCTCCGGGGTGTTTCTCGCATGCCAGACGATAGGCCTCTTCGCGTGTGGCTGCCACCACCACCTCGCTCTTGCCATCCACATCGTAGTAGTAGGCAGGGATGCGGTGACCCCACCACAACTGGCGGCTGATGCACCAGTCCTTGANNTTGATGTTCTCCAGCCAGTGGCGGTAAGTGTTCTTAAACTTGGCAGGATGGAACTGGATAGTGTCGTCTTCTACCACCTCGAGAGCCTTCTTAGCCACATCGCTCATGCGCATGAACCACTGGGCCGAGAGCTTGGGCTCAATGACTGCATCTGTGCGTTCGGAATGACCCACATTATTGGTGTAGTCCTCAATCTTCTCAATCAGACCGGCCTCCTCAAGGTCTTTGACAATCTGCTTGCGGCAGGCAAAACGGTCCATGCCGGCGTACTGCAAGCCATGTTCGTTGAGGGTTCCATTGTCGTTGAAGATGTCGATGGTCTCAAGGCTGTATTTCAATCCGAGGTTGTAGTCGTTGATGTCGTGTGCAGGAGTGATTTTCAATGCACCTGTACCGAACTCACGGTCTACATACTCGTCCATGATAATCTTCACTGCACGCCCCACACCGGGGATGACCACACTCTTGCCCTTCAAAGCAGTGTAGCGCGGGTCTTCGGGATGCACACAGACAGCGGTATCGCCAAGGATGGTCTCGGGACGGGTAGTGGCCACCACAATGTACTGACCTTTCTCATCCTGCTTGATGCCGGACTGTTCAGACAAGTCGGACAAGTCAGACCCGTCCGACAAGTAATATCTCAGGTAATACAGTTTACCGTGGCTCTCCTTGTAGATAACCTCCTCGTCGCTGACGGCTGTGAGGGCTTGGGGGTCCCAGTTCACCATACGCACGCCACGATAGATGAGGCCCTTGTTGTAGAGGTCGACGAAAACACGGATGACGCTCTCATAGCGGACATCGTCCATGGTGAAGGCAGTGCGGTCCCAGTCGCACGAGGCACCCAGCTTACGCAGCTGCTTAAGAATGATGCCACCATACTTTTCCTTCCACTCCCATGCGTACTCCAAGAACTTGTCGCGGGTCAAACTGCGCTTGTCGATGCCGCGTTCCTTGAGCATAGCCACCACTTTGGCTTCGGTGGAGATACTGGCATGGTCGGTGCCGGGTACCCAGCAGGCATTCAAGCCCAGCATACGGGCACGACGTATCAGCACATCCTGAATGGTGTTNNCCCATGTGCAGCACACCCGTCACGTTGGGCGGGGGTATCACAATAGTATAAGCCTTACGATTATCGGGTTCTGAATGAAAGAATTTTTTCTCCAGCCAATAGGAGTACCATTTCTCCTCTACAATGCTGGGGTCGTACTTCGGTGCGATTGACATTTAAATGAAAATTGAGAATTGAATATTGATAACTAAATAGAATTGAGAATTGAAAATCAAGAATCATCTGGATACACTCACAGCCATTTCCCGATTTTCAATTCTCAATTCTCAACTACACTCAGACCTCCCAAGTGTCGCCGGAGTTGAGCAGGTCATCCACGCACTTGTACTTGCCGTTGGCCTTGCACTCGTCCATCTGGTTCTCGTACAACTCGGTGTAGGAAGGCTTTTCGACATTGCGGATAACACCAAGAGCCACGGGAAGGTCGCCGCTCATGCGAGCCAGCATCATGTGGATACCAGTGTCCTCAGTGTCCTCGTGGTGAATCATAATATCGTCCATGGTGATGCCGTTCTCGCCGATAGTGACGGCCTCGAGGCAACGTCCATTGAAACGAATACCCTTGTTCTTCTCCTTGCCGAAAATCATGGGCTTGCCATTCTCAAGCACAATGGTGCGGTCGTCGCGAACGGCACGGTCGGTAATAGCGGCATGAGTCTTATCGTTAAAGATCATGCAGTTCTGCAGAACCTCCACCACGCTGGTGCCGTCGTGCTTGGCAGCGGCCTCCATCACCTGGCTGGTGAGGGCGGGCACACAGTCGAGCGAACGGGCGAAGAAGGTACCCTGGGCACCCATCACCAACTCACCGGGGTTGAAGGGGTAGTCGATAGTGCCAAAGGGAGAGGTCTTGGTCACCTGTCCGAACTTGGTGGTAGGGCTGTACTGACCCTTGGTCAAGCCGTAAATCTCGTTGTTGAAGATAGTAATGTTGAAATCCTGATTGCGGCGGACAGCATGGATAAGGTGGTTGCCACCGATAGCCATAGAGTCGCCGTCGCCCATATTCACCCAAACACTCAGCTCGGGGTTGGCCAGCTTCACACCCGTGGCGATGGCGCAAGCGC
Organism: Bacteroidales bacterium UBA1208; assembly: GCA_002309955.1. Lineage (GTDB taxonomy): Bacteria > Bacteroidota > Bacteroidia > Bacteroidales > P3 > Colimorpha. Next base: position 38,062 of record DBXQ01000091.1, on the reverse strand, counting down.
GGCCATGGATGCTATGGAAACCATAGGTGTCCACATAATAAGGAATACGCGAGGAGCATCCGATACCGGACACCATGCAGATATTCTCCTTCTTGTGGCCTGTCTTGGGAAAGGTGTTCAACAGGGAGGAAAGAATGGCGTGGTCGCCGCATCCGGGGCACCATTTTACCATCTGGTCGCTGGTGAAATCAGCCTTTGTATATTCTTTGTCCGCTTTGGGAACGAAATGTCTCTGTGCCATGACTTATTCTCCTAAAATTTTGGTGAAACATTCTTTTAACTCGCCAACCTCGAAAGGCAGACCCATGATTTTGTTATACTGATGCATGGGGCATTCGGGGAACTGGGTGCGCAGGTAGCCGGCAAACTGACCGTTGTTCA
>DBXQ01000091.1:37435-37599 GCA_002309955.1 Bacteroidales bacterium UBA1208 | reverse complement strand
TAGTTGAAGTGGGTGTAAGCCACCTTTTTGCCTTCATTGTTCATTTCTTCAACAGCCAAGGTTATGGCACCGGCAGTGCCACCCCAACCGATAACAAGCAGGTCACCCTCGGGATTGCCAGTCACTTCCTGATCAGGGATGTAGTTGGCCACGCGGTTCACCTT
>DBXQ01000091.1:19359-37398 GCA_002309955.1 Bacteroidales bacterium UBA1208 | reverse complement strand
CCGTCGGGGCATTTCTCAAGGCCGCCTACACGGTGGCGCAGACCTTCCATGCCGGGCAGAGCCCATTCGCGGGCGAAGGTCTCGGGGTCGCGACGGAACGGACGGTAGTTCGGATCGTTGGGCTTGGCCAGACGCGGAGTGATGCTCGGCAGGTCGGCAACCTTCGGGATGCGGAACAGCTGTGAGCCATTGCCCAGATAGCCGTCGGTGAGCAGGATGACGGGAGTCATATGCTCCAAAGCCAGTTTGGCTGCGGTGTAAGCCCAGTAGAAGCAGTTGGCACTGCTCGAAGCGGCAACGACGATAAGGGGAGCCTCACCGTTGCGGCCATAGAGAGCCTGGTTCAAGTCGCTCTGCTCGGTCTTGGTAGGCAGACCCGTGGAGGGGCCGCCGCGCTGGACATCGACCACCACCAAGGGCAGTTCGGTCATCACAGCCAGACCCAAAGCCTCGCTCTTCAGCGACAGACCGGGACCCGAAGTGCTGGTGCAGGCCAAAGCACCGGCATAGCTGGCACCGATGGCGGAACAAACACCTGCAATCTCGTCTTCGGCCTGGAACACACGTGCGCCCAAAGCTTTGTGCTTCGACAGCTCGACCATCACGTCCGTGGCGGGAGTGATGGGGTAACTGCCAAGGAACAGGCGGCGACCGCTGCGCTCCGAAGCAGCCAGCAGACCCCATGCGGTGGCCACATTACCGGTGATATTGCGGTAACGGCCCTTGGGCATCTCAGCATGGGCGACTTCGAAGATATGGGAGTGGATAACCTCCAGCTTGTCGGCATACTCATAACCCTCACTCAACACAGCCTTGTTCAGCTTGATGACATCGGGCTTCTTGGCAAACTTGCGCTCCAGATAAGCAAAAGTCTGGTCAAGCTTCTTGTGCGTCATATAGAAGATGATACCCAGTGCGAACATGTTGCGGCACTTGTCGGCAGTCTTCTTGTCGGCACCCTGTTCCTGACCGATGCGAGCGGTGAACGAGGTGATGGGAGCCTTAATGATGGTGTAGGCACGCTCCATTTCCTCGGTGAAAGGATTCTCCTTGTAACCGGCCTTCTCCATAGCCTCGTCGGTGAAAGTGTCGATATCCACAATCACCGAAGCACCCTTCTTTGCCCACTTCAAATTGGATTTGAAAGAGGCTGGGTTCATGGCCACAAGAATATCACACTTGTCGCCCGAACTATAAATATGGTTACCCACATGCACTTGATAACCCGAAACGCCTGCGATTGTGTTGTGAGGAGCACGAATCTCAGCAGGATAGTCGGGGAAAGTGGCGATGTCGTTACCCGTCAATGCAGAGGCGTCGGAAAACAGCGTACCCGACAACTGCATACCGTCGCCAGAGTCACCGGCAAAGCGGACGACGAGGTCATCTTTATTAACTATCTGATCGTTTGACATTTTAATAAGATTTAGATAAACAATGCTTTATTAATTGAAAGTGCAAAAATACGAAAAAAAAACAATAAATTATCATTATTTTCAAAAAGAAAAAAAAGGAAGACTGTTAATATTTCCATAAAAGACACATACATTGAAAATTGCATGTTTATATCAAAGGCATCATGTCTGGCCGCGTTAATTTGTCGCAGCGTGCAACCATTAATGCACTATACTTTTTTTCACACATTATCACATTAGCGTATTCAAAGTCCTCGCATAGCCCATCCCCCGCCTCTTCGTTTTCACTTATCCGTCACCTATACCTTCATTTCTCCTTCGAAAATGGGAGAACGATGGGAGAACGAAGGAATAACTGAGGGTGAACGAACGAATGACGAGCGGTGTCTGTGATTGGGAACGACGTCCCTTGTCATGCTCGGCAAACATATAACAAGCAACTGAAATAAAGAAACATATACACAATCGACAATCCAGATGCGCTTTTTTTCGCTCGAAAAACAGGATTATTGACCCCGGCGATATTCTCCGATGACCGGTTGGGGTTAAATTTAGTCTCTTTTGAAGTAAAAAAAACATCAGATTCCATTTTTTTTGTATCTTTGCAAAAAAATATGCGCATATGAAAACAATGAAAAAACTCTTAATCATTGGACTGATTGTATTGGCATACAGTCCTTTTGCGACAGGTCAAGTATCCCGCCCCGTGGTATATAAGAGCGGAAATGTTTATCATGGCACATATGATAAGTTTACACGACCCAACGGTTATGGAACGATGGACTACCCCAATGGAGACCGTTACGAAGGTGAATGGCTCAAAGGGAAATACCATGGCAAAGGGGTGTACACCTATGCCAAGGGGGGGCGCTGCGAGGGCACATGGGTTGAAGGCAAGATGATCGGTCCCGGAAAGATATTTTTCCCCAACGGCGATGAGCTTGAAGGCGAATTCACCGACGGGATGTCCCAAACAGGACACGGGACATTCACCTACATCAACGGCAGCGTCTACGAAGGCGACCTTGTGGACGGGGTGCCTGAAGGCGAAGGGAAAAAGGTATGGCCAAACGGGGCTTCGTATACCGGGCAATGGCATAACGGAGCCATGAGCGGTCAAGGAGAATACATCTTTGAGAACGGCGCCCGATATACGGGTTCATGGGCAAACGGCAGATACAACGGCGAAGGCCGTTACACAAACAGCAAAGGCATGGTGACCCATGCCATATACAAAAACGGAAAAGTAGAACAAGAAATTGAAGATTAACAATTCACATAATTATGCGCAAAACCATTATCATCTTATCTATATTGCTTGCATCGGTGCAGGCATTCGGACAAAGGGTAAGCCTGAACAGCAACAAATGCGACGGCATAACACAAGTGAAATTGCAAAAAACCAGGCAAACAAAATCGGGTGAAGAACAAGTGCGTCTGCTTGCCAAAGTGGCTGACGGCATTGACATACAACAGCTCAAAAAACAAGGCATCATTGTAGGAACCAAGGCCGGGAATATCGTCACGCTGAGAGTCCCCCTGAACAAGCTATACATGCTTGAAAGCAACCCATACATCATACAATACAGCATATCGCAAAAAGTGTTCCCCACCATGAACCGCACCCGCTTCGACACCCGTACCGACAGTGTGCATGCCGGTGCAGGCCTTCCAAGGGGTTTCACCGGGAAAGACGTCCTGATAGGTATCACCGACTGGGGCTTCGACTACAAACACCCCAACTACAACAACAACGGAACCGACAACCGTCGTCTTCTCCGCGCATGGGACCAGTTCAGACTGAAAGGCCCCGCCCCCGAAGGGTATGACTATGGTACCGAGATTGTTGGACGCCACGACCTGCTTGAGGCCGGCGGCGACACTTCGGGACTTTATGGATATGCCACCCACGGCACCCATGTGGCAGGAATCTGTGCGGGCCGCGGAATTGAAGGCAAATATAAAGGACAAGCCCCCGACGCCAATCTCATTTTTGCTTCGTTCTATCTCGACCTTGCATCATGGATTGATGCAGTGGGCTGGATGAAGAACGTGGCCAAAGAGGAAGGCAAACGCCTTGTGGTCAACAACAGCTGGGGAATGTACACCCTCGGACCCATCGACGGCACATCACTTGCGAGCCAAGCCATCAACAATCTTTCCGACAGCGGTATCGTGTTTGTGGTCAGCGGAGGAAACTGCGGCGATGACAAATTCCACACTTCCCGCACTTTCGAGAGCGGCAGACAAGACACCCTGCGCACCATTGCCACCTATTACGGTTCTCCCGGAATAGGCGAGGCCATTGCCCTGTGGGGCGAACCTGGCAAACATTTCGACATGTCGTTTGCCATGGTGAAGAATGGCGACTCCGTGTGCATGCCTTGGGTGAGCACTTCCGACAACAACACCTATCCCTATTTCATCGACGGAGTATACTATTTAGACAGCACTATGGTGGCACCGAACGGCGACAGGCTCCACTTTGAGTTGATAGTGGAGAACAGCAACATCTTTAACGGCCGTCCCCACATGGTACTAAATGTAGACAAAGTGGAAGGATACAACATCCATCTGGCATTCACCGCCGCCGAAGGGACCGTACACGCATGGAATTTGTGCATACTGGAAAACGGGGCAGGAAACATGGGAGCGGAATTCAAGAAAGGTTCGCTCCCCAACTACACCGACGGCGACAACAGCTATGGCGTGGGAGAGCCTGCATGCTCCGAGAGCTGCATTGCCGTGGCTGCGCACAATGCCGATGGAACAAACATGGACGGGTCAATCAACTATGGAAACCTGACCTCTTTCTCGAGCCGTGGCCCGCTGATTGACGGTCGGCGCAAACCCGAGATTTCAGCCCCCGGCTCCCTTGTGGTCTCTTCCATCAGCTCCATGACCACCGAGGCCTACAATGCAGTAATGACCTTCTCGCACGGAGGAACAAACTACATCTGGAGCAGAATGTCCGGAACATCCATGTCATGCCCCGCAGTGACAGGCATAGTGGCCTTGCTACTCGAAGCCAACAAAGACTTGACACCGGCACAGGTCAAAGAAATACTCTGCCAAACCTCCCGCAACGACCTCCGCACAGGCCCTTTACATGAACGCGACAGCATGAGCGACGGCTGGGGATGGGGTAAAGTCGATGCCTTGAACGCTGTTAACGAGGCGTTGGCACGTGTGGACATCAACAATGCTTCACAGGAGTGGTTTGAAAAATCACTACAGGTATGGCCGAATCCTGCCTCTGATATAATAAAAGTGATGACCGGCCGCCACACCCCCGAGGTGGTAAATATCTATTCCATAAACGGTATTCTGATGATGAGCAAGAATGTGGTGATGGAAGACACATTCGACATCTCGGAGTTGCCTCACGGCATCTATATTTTGAAATGTGGTGCCCGCACAGCAAGACTGGTTCACTAATAGATTAATAGAAACAACCTAACAATTTCATACAGCAACAAAAGGAGAATAATGCTCAAGTCATTTAGGAATAACAATATCATTGTACAGATTATTGTCGTGTTGGCAGTGGCAGGGCTGATGTGGGCAAGAAGTTTTGCCCATCCTATATCGACCCCTGCCCCGGGCGGCGGCAGTCTGTATTATTGGTTGACAGGAGCTTTGAGTCCCTTGGGCTCCATCATACTTGCCTTTGTCCTGATGCTGTCGGAAGGAGTATTGCTTACAAGCATACTGTACCGACATAAACTTATTGGACAAGGGACATTGATGCCGGTTCTCTTTTTCGTAATAGCTATGAGTTTAGGCCGCCCGGCACTGACCCCTGTTTTGTCGGGGACACTGTTTCTTCTGCTTGCCATAGAACAATTGTTGCTCACAAGCACCCTTCTTTCCATCGGGCTGGACAAGACCTTTGGAGCCGCAGCCTGTGTCGGTCTGGCCATGTTGCTTTGCCCCACTATGGCGGTATTCATCATCCCTGTAATCATCAGCATGTTCAATTACAGTCTCTACAGCTGGCGTGACTGGACCATGTTTATTCTGGGTCTTCTGGCGCCGTGGATTCTGGTTGAGACATATTACTGGGTTTGCGATGAAATGTTTTATCGCAACTACTTGCTATTATATACACTGACTGATTTCCATCTACGTGTTGGCGGCACTTTAATCCAGTGGATTGTGAGTATCGTCTTCCTGTTGCTGCTTGTATTAGGTATCCTAAGGATAATGGGGATGAGCAGAAACCGCAATATCAACTTCAATAAAAATGTCACGACGTTGCTTCTTTTCACTATCGGCAGCGTGGCACTGGCTGGATACACACGCCTATTCCCTATCGCAGCATGCAACTATGCCATCCCCTTTGCGTGCTGTACGACATATCTTTTTATCGATTCGGGATCGGTAGGATCGGTAAGCTTTGGAAGACACAACAAAGAAATATGGCTAAACATATTGTTTATTGCCGTGGTTTTATTCTTCGTTGTCGCAAATTGGACAACCCCCTTAATATCCTAAACCCAAGTCGAAACCCATGTTGAAGAGTCAATATACACCCGACTTGATTGAATGCGGCTGCGACGAAGCAGGAAGAGGATGCTTGGCCGGGGCCGTGTATGCTGCAGCGGTGATATTGCCCAAAGACTATTGCAACGAAAGTCTGAACGACTCCAAACAACTCAGCGAACGGCAACGATATGCCCTTCGTGAAGAAATACAACACCACGCATTGGCATGGGCTGTAGCAAGTGTCACTGCAGAGGAAATTGACAAAACCAATATCCTTCGGGCATCTATGCACGCGATGAATTTAGCTATCGCCAAACTGACCGTCACACCGGAACTACTTCTCATAGACGGCAACCGGTTCTACAACGAAGGGCTTATCCCCTATTACACCATAGTCAAAGGTGACGGCAAATACCTGTCTATCGCCGCTGCTTCGATACTGGCGAAGACCTACCGTGACGACTATATGAACGAGATGCACAAACAGCATCCCGAATACGGATGGGACAAAAACAAAGGCTACCCCACCGCAGGCCATTACACCGCCTTGGCGCAACACGGTCCCTCCCCTATCCATCGCATGACCTTTAAGCTGAGCAAAGACCCGGCCAAAATGAATACAGAAAACAAAGCGTCACCCATTGCCATCCCACACTAAACAATAGAAGCATGAACGTAGTAGAGAAAATAAGAGAGCAATACCGGGCCAACCTGATGCAGGAACTTGTGTCCAAACCTCACCGAAAAAAGATCATGCACCTTGACGAGGTGAGAAGTATCGGTGTTATTGCCCGCTGCCTCTCCGATGCTGAACAAATAACACTAAGCCAGTTCACCCACCATATGACCAACCGGGGCTGTATGGTAAGGAAGATTGAACTGCCACACAACGCCGATGAACTGTTGGACAAATACGGTCTGCCAAAAATGGAATTCATGCAGCTCTTCTCCAGCTATCACTACGATGTGCTTATCGACACCACCACGGGTAGCGACCTCTACGGCCCCTACGTCACACTCAACGCATCTTCAAGCCTTCGGGTGGGATATGGCGGTACGCCGCCACTCCCCTCCCCCTCCGATCAAAAAAGCAACGACACCAAAAGTTATCTAAATATATACGACCTCATCATCATGGGCAACGAGCCCTTCGAACTCTCCCGCTACCTCACCAACATACTTGAATACCTAATCAGGATAAAAAAATCGTAAACCCATAACAACCGAACAGATTGCAGTTAAAAGAAATTATAAAATAGCATATCATGAAAAATCCATTCGTTGGCACAGGTGTGGCCTTAGTCACCCCTTTCCGAAAACAGGAAACAATAGATTTCAGCCGGCTGGAACGGCTGATTGACGACATCGTCGGAGGCGGCGTGGACTACATCGTCGCCCTGGGCACAACCAGCGAAGCCGCCACCATGACCGACACCGAGCGTCATGCCCTTCAAGACTTCATCGTGGAATGCGTGGGAGGGCGCTGCCCCATCATGCTGGGCCTGGGCGGAAACAACACCCTGGCCGTGAGAGACGCCATAGCCAACACCAATTTCGACGGAATAAGCGGAATACTGTCCGTATCCCCCTTCTACAACAAACCCAACCAACGCGGGCTGGCACAACACTTCAAACAAATTGCCGAAGCATCGCCCGTGCCTGTAGTCATATACAACGTCCCCGGACGGACGGGAGTCAACATCACCGCCGAAACCACCCTCTCCCTCGCACGCGAATGCCCCAACATCATCGGCATCAAAGAAGCCTCCGGCAATATGGCGCAAGTGATGCAGATCCTGCAAGGCAAACCCGAAGGGTTCATCGTCATTTCGGGCGACGACAGCCTGACCCTCCCCATGGTGCTGATGGGAGCACAAGGAGTCATCTCCGTCATCGCAAATGCACTGCCCAACGAAATGAGCAGCATGGTAAAACATGCTCTGAAAGGCGACGTGAAAAAATCCGTCCCCCTGCACTTCCGCATGCTCCCCCTGATGAACGCCATCTTCGAAGAAGGCAACCCCTCGGGCATAAAAGCCCTGATGGAACAACAAGGAAAAATAGGCAACACCCTGCGACTGCCGCTTGTCAAAGTAAGCAAGCCACTATACAACAAGATATCATCACTGTATGACGAATTTAACGCTTAAAGCCCGACATATTTTCAGCCAAGATACATATGCGACACAGGCCACCGGCGTGGCCATAGATGCTGTCGAACAGGAGTATGCCCGCTGCAGTGTGCCCCTTTCAGAAGGATTGCGCAATGCCATGGGAGCTGTGATGGGTGGTGTGATGTTCACGCTTGCCGACCTTGCTTTCGCAGCAGCTGCCAACAGCAAATGCCTCGAACAGGACATGCCCATTGCCTGGGTTACGTCAGGAAGCAACATTGAGTTTATTACGCAGCCCAAAGGGAATCTATTGACAGCCGAAACAGAGTGCATAAAACACGGGAAAACCTCTTGTGTGTATTTGATACACATCACTGACGAACTAAAGAGAAACGTAGCCATCGTAACGGCAAGGGGAGTGAAACTAAGTGAATAAATAAATATTTTAAACAACATACTACAATGACTATAGAAGACATACGGTTAACTGTACACGATGAGTTCCTTGCTTTTTCAAAGGAATATGACCGTTACGCCCTCGGAGATGTAGCAAACGTTGATACCTCTTTGCTGAACCAAGTGGAGGATTACTTATGCCGACACCAAGGGAAACGGCTGCGGCCTCTCCTTGTATTGTTGTCTGCCAAAGCCTGCGGACATCTTTCTTTTGGACACATTATGCTGGCCACTGCAATGGAGATGCTGCATAATGCAACACTTATGCACGACGACGTGGTGGACGAATCGGATAACCGACGCGGTAGTGAATCTATAAAAAAAATATGGGGCAACCAAGTAGCCGTATTGTGCGGTGACTATTATCTGGCACAGGTCATGTCTATCTTGCAAAAAACCGAGAGTCGTGAAGCATCAATACTGATAACCGAAACTGTAGCCACGATGAGCCGTGGAGAATTAGCCCAACTGTACTGGACTGCTGGAAAAAGCATTACACAAGACATCTATCTGAACATAATCGGATCAAAAACAGCATCGCTCATGTCCACCTGCTGTGAACTTGGTGCTTTGTCATTGGCTGCAAACCAACCCTCACCATATCGCAAAGCGTTGCACGATTTTGGCTATCACTATGGACTCGTATTCCAGATGCTTGATGACCTTGCCGACGAACAAACCGTCCACGACATTCAGCTACCCTCTACTTCAAGTCCCCAAACACTGATTGACCAGCACAAGGAACTTGCTTCAACCGCATTGAAACAACTACCCGACAGCCCGTCCCGCAATGCATTGGAAAATATGCTACACTTATTAGTATAACCGACTCGTCTCTAAACCGTATCAAGCGATACTAACAAATTATTTAGACACTACAATAAAAGCACAGAATTGAATACAAAATAAATAATAAACAACTTAAAACTATCTTATCATGAAAAGATTCTTTTTAACAGTGATTAGTCTGACTATTGGGTGTTTCGCCATGGCGCAAAATGCAACCTTGCCTCAAAACATCACGCTAAAAGCCCTTGACGGCAGCACCGTCCAGTCATCTGCCATCCAGAATGACGGAAAGCCCATCATTGTGAACTTTTGGGCTACATGGTGCAAACCATGCAACCGCGAACTGAACACAATTAAAGAATTGTACGAAGAATGGCAGGAAGAAACCGGTGTAAAGATTGTAGCCATCTCCATTGACGATGCCCGCAGTGCCTCGCGTGTTAAACCCCATGTTGACGGGAATGGTTGGGAATATGAAGTATATATTGACCAGAACCAGGACTTCAAACGAGCCATGAATGTGGTGAATCCCCCTCACACGTTTGTAATCAACGGTAGGGGCGAAATCGTATGGCAACACGCCTCTTATGTCGAGGGCGACGAGGAGGAGTTGATTGAAGTGGTGAGAAGGGTGGCTGCCGAATCGGGCAATTAATGAACGCTTGAATGCTTGAATGCGTAAATGCTTGAATTATTGCTTGAATGTGTTGATGCTTGAGTGGCTGGTGCAGTCAAATTTCTCAAACAATCAAGCAATCAGACAATCAAGCAATCAGACAATCAGGCAATCAATATTTTACACACAACAAAAAGATGACTACTATGAAAAAAATCATCCCTCTCTTGGCTTTGCTGTGCTTGCCGGCATTCCCGCTTATGGCTCAAGGGATCTTGGGGGGACATGTTACGGGTAATATTCAATTGGACGGGCAGATATCACATGCCGATTCACTCATTGGTGCCACGGACGTGCCGGAAAACTTACTGTCAAACACCCGTGCCGACATTCTCTATACTAACGGCAATTTCAGTGCCGGTATGCGTTTCGAGGCGTATCTAAACCCTATGCTGGGTTTTGACTATCGATACAAGGGCATGGGGATACCCAACTATTTCGCCAGCTATCAAGGGGAGATGGTCAGCATCACGGCGGGTAATTTTTACGAGCAGTTCGGCAGCGGCATGATTCTTCGTGCCTATGAGGACCGCTATTTGGGTGTCGACAATTCGCTCCGCGGCTTGAACGTCACTCTGCGCCCGTTCAGCGGTGTGACTATCAAGGCGCTGACGGGCGTGCAGCGTTATTTCTGGAATTATATCTCCGAAAATATTGTGAGGGGTATCGACGGCGAGGTGAATCTGAACGGTCTTATCGCTGCTATGGCGGACAGCAGGCTGCGCGCCTCTTTCGGTGCCGGTTTTGTGAGTAAGTATGAACCCGACGAGTTTATTGCCACTCAGGAGAATGGCTACAAGCTCAACCTCCCGAGGAATGTGGGAGCCGGCGCCGTGCGTATGGATATGAGCTATGGCAACTGGGGTCTCCAGGCTGAGTATGCCCGCAAGGGGCAGGATCCCTGCATCATGAACAATTATATCTACCGCAAGGGGGAGGCTTTGATGCTCAATGCCACTTACTCGCAAAAGGGGTTCAGCGCCAACCTTCAGGCCAAACGGATTGACAATATGTGTTTCAAATCATCCCGTTCCGAAAGTGGCGAGATGCTGTATATCAACTATATCCCGGCTATCACCAAGCAGCACACTTATGCTTTCCTCAACATGTACCCCTATGCCACACAGACCACCGGCGAGATGGGCTTGCAGGGCGATGTGATGTACAAAATAAAGAAAGGGACCCTTCTTGGCGGCAGGTATGGCACGGATATCCACTTCAACGGAGCCGTCATCACTGGGTTGGACACCAATCATATTGGCTTCATGGGTACCGACGGCTACACTTCTTCATGGTTCAAGACGGGCGACCTGTATTACACCGACCTCTCGCTCGAGGTGGCCAAGAAACTCAGTTCCGCTCTCAAGCTCACCTGCACCTACGGCTACCAAATCTTCAACCCTGCTGTTGAGGGGCATTCGGGCGACCTGCATCACAACCATGTGGTTGTGGCCGACATGACCTGGAAGGTGAACAGGAAGAATGTACTCCGTTTTGAAGCCGAATGGATGGGGAGCGACAGCAAGTACGACGCCGACGTGGACGACAAACGCTGTGGCGACTGGATTATGGGGCTTGTTGAATACAACTTCGCCGGAGCTTGGTTCATCTCCGCCAGCGACCAGTACGTCTACAACGACGGCAACAAGGCCAACTATTATAACATCAGTGTGGGATACACCCACGACGCCACCCGTCTGCAGCTCGGCTACGGCAAACAGCGCGAAGGTCTTCTCTGCATCGGCGGCGTGTGCCGTCAGGTGCCCGCCAGCAACGGCCTCACATTCAGTCTCACAACAACGTTCTGAATGTGTTAATGTGTGAATTATTGCTTGAATGCTTGAATGTGTAAATACTTGAGTAAAAAATACTCAAACAATCATGCAATCAGACAATCAAGCAATCACTAAAACAATCATGCAATCAGACAATCAGACAATCAGCAGACTCACGAATTAACGAATTAACGAATTAACGAAAACACTGCGGAGCCTCTCCGCACAACATGAATAGCAATGAAAAGAACAGTCCTTTACACTTTGTTCATAGCGCTCTTGTCGGTAGCCGCCTCGTGCGATAAAATAGAGCAAAACGAATACATCATCCCCAGCGGCGTCACCGGCGAATGGCTTGTCAGCCTGAAAGAGATCCCCACCCAGCAGCGTGCCTTGGTCGAGAAATATACCGGTGTGCGGTGCGTCAACTGCCCCACCGCCGACGAAGTCATCCATGCCGCCCTCGACCAATATGGCGATAAACTGATTGCCGTGGCCGTCCATTCCGGTGCTTTTGGCCGCCCGTTAGGCAACGATCCCGACTTGCGCAACGAGAAAGCCAACGAATGGTACGAGAGCTTTATCGGCACCGGCACCGGCCTTCCTGCTGCAATGATCAACCGCGGCGCTCACTTCAATCCCATCGGAGGCATCAACGACAAAGTGGACGCTATAGTCAACGGGAAACCTGTCGTGTCCATGCTGATGGAGAAAGCGAAAGTGGACAGCAAAATCACTGCCGATGTGCATATCGGCTTTGAGGAAGATGTCAACGAAGAGCTCACCCTCACCCTCCTGCTCACCGAAGACAGCATCTTCACCACTCAAAGCCGTACCGGCGGCGACATCGAACACTACGCCCAGAACCACGTCCTCCGCGAGATTTACACCGACATCTGGGGCTTACCCATCAATGTTGGCAAAGCCAAGGGCATGAAATATTTCATCACCCTCCCCGTCTCTATCCCCAAGGGGGTTGTTGAATCGCACAGCCATTTAGTAGCCTTCGTCTCCGAGAAAGGAAGCCGCAGGATTCTCAACGTCGTCCAGTGCGACCTCTGAACATGAACAAGCGCATCCTATCGCTGGCACTGCCCAACATCATCACCAACATCACCGTCCCCTTATTAGGAATGGTAGATATGGCCATCGTCGGGCATCTCAGTGCCAGCCATATAGGAGCCATTGCCATCGGCACACAGATATTCAACCTTATCTATTGGAACTTTGGATTCCTCCGCATGGGAACAAGTGGATTTACAGCCCAAGCCTACGGTGCGCACGACTTCGACGAAACCGTGCGCATCTTTGTTCGAGCCATCTCCATTGCCTTCTCAGTAGCCCTCCTCCTCATATTGCTACAATGGCCCATCAGCCGTTTGTCCTTAGTCATCTTCAAAGGCGGGCCTCAAGTGCTTCAACTTGCCCTAACCTATTTCTTTGTACGCATCTGGGCTGCTCCCGCCACCCTTGGCCTCTATGCCGTCAAAGGGTGGTTCATTGGTATGCAAAACTCGCGACTCCCCATGTGGATAGCCATCTTCCTCAACTGTGTCAACATTGCGTGCAGCCTCGTCTTTGTGATGGTTTTCCACTGGGACATCCGTGGTGTGGCCCTCGGCACAGTCATTGCTCAATACAGTGGTTTCGCTGTAGGCCTCGTTTTCCTTTATCGCGAAATGAAACGTATCAAATCCCGCACCACCCTCTCTTTCAAATTCAAACCACTCATTCGCGAATCCTTGCCATGGAACAAACTCAAACCCTTCTTCAAAGTCAACGGTGACATTTTTCTCCGCACGGTTTGTTTGGCCACTGTCTTCACATTCGTCACTGCCGCCAGCAGCCGCATCAGTCCCGAAGTCCTTGCCATCGACGCCCTCATTATGCAATTCTTCACCCTATTCAGCTACATTATGGACGGTTTTGCCTACGCAGGCGAATCGCTTGTAGGACGATATATCGGTGCCCGGGACAGCCGATCCCTCCGTCTCACCGTTAAACTCTTGCTCCGTTGGGGCTTCATTCTCACCATTCTTTTCACCCTCATCTACGCATTCGGGGGCGAATGGATCTTACGTCTCTTCAGCGACAAACCCGACATCATCAACGGAGCCCAACAATACCTCTTCTGGACACTCATTATACCCGTCTGCGGTTTTGCAGCCTTCCTTTTCGACGGCATATTTGTCGGAGCCACAGCCTCCCGCACCATGCTTATATGCATGCTCATCGCCTCCGCGATGTTCTTTGCCGTCTATTATCTGGGCAAAACCATCTTCCCGCAACACCTCGCCGACACCTTTGTCTGGAACAACATCCTATGGACTGCCTTTATAGTCTACCTTGCACTTCGGGGCGTTCTTCAGGCTCTCTTTTTGAAAAAATCCATTTACAATAAAATACAGTAACATTTATTAATCATGAAATTCATTATCAGAACCATCCTCTTGACGGCCTTGCTTCTAAACAGCTTTTCTGCTCATGCCGTTTATGTAGAAAGGATGCCCGTTTTCAGAGTTCAACCCAACGGTGACACGGTACATTTCTTCGTCACGGGCGACGAATGCTACCATCGTTACCACGATGCACAGAATTACACTATCGTCCAAGCCATGAGCGGCTGGTGGGTCTACGCCGTCCCCGCGCCGACCGAGGGTGTTCAACCTTCTGCTCACCCCGTCGGCACGCTCAATCCCGCCTCTCTCGGCATCGCTCCCGGATTGGACATCTCTTACGATCAATGGCTCGAACACCGCAAATACTGGGAAATTCCCGAGCAATACCGCATTGAAAAACCCAAAACAAGCGGTCGCAACCATGGCGATTTCTGCAACCTTATCATCTTCATCCGCTTTGCCGACGACACGCCTTATTCCCGTCCCCTCTCCAATGTCGACTATATGTTCAGCGACTCTTCGTCGGAAGGCTCCACTTCGGTCTACAATTATTTCAAACATGCCTCGTACAACAAATTATTCGTCCGCACGTACTACGCTCCGCAACCCGACGGCGACAATATCCTCTCGTACCAATGTCCCCATCCGCGCGACTATTTTATGCCCTATACCGAATACAACACCATTGGCTACACCAACGACGACAGCCGCCGCGAACGCGAATTCGAACTCATCGTCGGTGCCGTCAACTATATCAACGACTCCGCACCCATTCCCTCGAACATTGTTCTCGACTGCAACGACGATGGCGAAATCGACAATGTCAATTTCGTCGTCAAGGGTCCCGCCGCGGGATGGAGTGACTTGCTTTGGCCTCACAAGTGGAATCTCTATGGCCGCGAGGTGTATATCAACAATAAAAGGGTCAGCACTTTCAATCTCGCTCTCGAAGGTTCGGGCGACTCCTATTTCGGCACCAGCACCTTCTGCCNNTGCCACGAGATGTTCCACTCGCTCGGTGCCCCCGACCTCTACCGTTACAACCGCGGCACCGACATCTCGCCGGTCGGCCCCTGGGATCTGATGGCCACCAACTCGCGTCCTCCCCAACACATGAGTGCCTACATGAAATACAAATACGGCAACTGGCTCGACTCCATCCCCCTCGTCGCCACCCCCGGCACCTATACCCTCCACTCCGTGGCCGACAGCGCCCCCGGCAATGTCGCCTACCGCTTCCCCAGCAGCGACCCAGACCAATTCTACGTAGTCGAATACCGCGACAATGAGGAGACTTTCGAAACCACCCTCCCCGGCAAGGGACTCCTCGTCTACCGTATCGACACCCGCTTTGAAGGAAACGCCGGATACAACGGCCGTGACCACTTTGACGAAATATGGCTCTTCCGCCCCAATTCAAACAGCAACACCGAGAACGGCCTCATCAGCAATGCCTACTTCACCCCACGCCGCTCACGCAGCCAATTCACTCCCTCCGGAGCCATCTATCCCTACCTCACCGACGGAACCCCCGACCCGACATTTTCCATCACAAAAATCTCCACCCCCGGCGACTCCATCACTTTCTACTATAGCAACCACCCACGCCCCGCACGCCTTCAAATCGAACGCATAACCACCTCCACCATCACCCTCTCGTGGATTGGCAACTTCGAAGCCTACAACATATACTACCGCCCAAACGGCAGCAATGAAAACTTCCTGCACCAAACCGTATCCTCGCCGCACATCACCCTCTCCAACCTCTCATCCAATACCCTCTACGATATCAAAATCGCAGGCCTGTACAACCGCGACGGCAACACCTACCGCGACACCAGCGACTTCACCAACACCTCCGTCACCACCCAGATATGCAACAATGCCACATCCCTGCAGATTGACCTCAACCAAGAAGTGGAGCGCACCGGCATACCCTATGCAAACGGAGAAGACTACAACTACTCCCAACAAATCTTCCTCGCCTCCGAACTCGAGGGTGCCATGACCATCAGTTCCTTCAAAATCTACTACAACAGCACCCAAGAGATATCAAAGAAAAAATGCACCGTCTACATGGCAAACACCTCCCTCGCCAACTTCAACGACTCCACACCCCTCATGCCCGTCACCCAACTCACCAATGTCTTCGAAGGCAAAATCGAATATAAACAAGGCTGGAACGAAATCATCCTCAACGCCCCCTTCTACTACAACGGCACCGACAACCTCCTCTTAGCCATTGACGACAACTCCGGCACACGCACCTACATCGGCCAGAAATTCTTCACCCACAACACCGACGACATAATGTCATACGTCTACCACAGCACCTCCACCGACCCCGACCCCTACGCCGACACTATCAATGGAACTCAAAGCCGCAACCGCTACCGTAACAACATTGTCTTTACCGGATGCCCCGACAACGGCGACAAAGTTTACGCCTGCATCATTGCCGACAACGACACGCGCGGTCGCGTCACCGGACAAGGCCTCTACAACCGGAACGAAGTCATCAACATCCATGCCTACCCCAAAGTCGGATTCCGCTTCATGAAGTGGCAAGACGAAAGCACCGAGAACCCACGCTCGGTCATCCTCACCCAAGACACCGTCTTCGTAGCCTATTTCGGCACACCCCTCGGCATAAACGACGCATCACAAACCAGCGGCTATCTCATCCTCACCCGCTACCACGAACTCACCATCCAAGGCGTTGAAGGGCAACCAGTGTTCGTTTACGACCTCCTCGGCCGCACCGTTGCCCAATCCGAAACCCGCCAAACTTCAAACGTCACCCTCAAAGTACCCCAAACCGGCATCTACATTGTACGCATTGGTGACAACAAACCCGTCAAACTGTTCATACAATAGCCGTAAGCGCAACAGAATTCAATCATTAAAAAAAGAGGCACGTCCACGTCGTGCCTCTTTTTTATCTCCCCCGACTGCCCACTGTCGGTGCCCCTCACCCCCAACCATGCCCATGCAAATCTCCCTGTTGGCAGGTTGGCAGTTAACCATCATCCCACAAATCCCACCTCCGCCCTTTCAAACTCGTCTCTCCGTCACTTCTACCATCATTTATCCCTCTCCGGAGAAAGAACGAAGGAATAAATGAGGAACAACTAACGAATATGAAGCGACCCACGAATGCACATAATACAACAAAATAACAACCCGGCAAAAGACCTTTTTACACACAGAATGCCTTGAAACACAATTTAAAATAACGGAACATAACATCTCTACACAGCATTAAACATGAACCTGAAAGAAAAATTTTAGGAATTATTTAAAAAAAAATTGTATATTTGTAAATTCAATAATAATATATTTTACGACATAAATAATAATAAATCAAACAATTAATATAATGAAAACAACTCCGTACACAGACCTCCACATTTCACTTGGAGCCAAGATGGCCGAATTTGCCGGCTACAACATGCCTATTCAGTACACAGGATTGGTTGAAGAACACAACAATGTCCGCAACAACGTAGGTGTGTTCGACGTGAGCCATATGGGCGAGTTCCGCGCCAAAGGCCCCATCGCCAAGCACTTCATGCAGTATGTCACCACCAACAACGTCGAGGACCTCTTCGATGGCAAGGTGCAGTACACCTGCCTCCCCAACGGTCAAGGTGGTGTGGTCGACGATATGCTCGTCTACCGCGTCCATGACGACGAATATTTCATGGTGCCCAACGCTGCCAACATCGACAAAGACTGGGCTTGGATGAGCCAGATTGCCGATAAGATGGGCATGGAACTTGGCAAAGACTTCGTCAACGAGAGTGAGCAGTGGGCCCAGCTTGCCGTTCAGGGTCCAAACGCCCTCAAGGCTATGCAGAAGCTGACCTCCGAGAACATCGTCGACATGGAGTACTACACCTTCAAGATCCTCACCTTCGCAGGCAT
>DBXQ01000091.1:0-19304 GCA_002309955.1 Bacteroidales bacterium UBA1208 | reverse complement strand
GAGAAAGCCATCGAGGTGTGGAACGCAGTTTTCGAGGCTGGTGAAGAATACGGCATCATGCCTGCAGGTCTTGGCTGCCGCGACACCCTCCGTCTGGAAAAAGGCTTCGCCCTCTACGGCCACGAGATGGACGACACCGTGAGCCCCCTCGAGGCTCCGCTGGCCTTCATAGTCAAGCTGAAAGCCGAGAACAACAACTTCATCAACAAGGAGCTCCTCCTTGCCCAAAAGGCTGCTGGCTTCAAACGCAAAGTGGCCGGATTCGAGATGATCGACCGCGGTATTGCCCGCAATGGCTACGAAGTCTGCAACGCCGAAGGCAAAAAGATTGGTGAAGTGCGCAGCGGCTCCCCCAGCCCCAGCACAGGTAAGAACATCGGCACCGCCCTCATCTGCGCCGAGTACGCCAAGGTCGGCACCGAAATCTACATCAAAGTCCGTGAGAAACTTCTCAAGGCCGTCACCGTCAAGATGCCCTTCTACGAAGGATAATCCTGCACTCGGAATAAAAAAAAGAACAGGGGGTGCACAGTCACCCCCTTTTTTTCGTCAACAAATAACAATCATGCACTATGAAAACAACCAAATTATTAATCATGCTAGTGGCTGCAGCCACCATGATGTTTGCCACCGCATCCTGCGAACCGCCCGAGGAAGGCGAAGTGGCCGCCAACACGCTGGTATACAACGGAACCATCTACAAGATGGCCAGCACCTATACCACCGATCATAGCGGACGCGTATACATCGATGCTAACGCAACAGACAAAACCGCCGACGGGCTGCCCATCTTCAACATCGTCTCCGACCACCCCGCCAACGGCACCTACAATCTGGCCACAGGTGGCGGCATCTTCTTCCGGGTAACCTCCGAGGTGAACTACATCACCAGCTTCGAAAGCTCCGACCCCTACACCATCGGCACCGTGATTGTTGAGAAAGACGACAACGGCTTCCGTATGAAGATGGCTGGCAAACTGGCTTCCGGCCCCGAAGTGGCCTTCCACATCTATGTCCCCGCATCGGAATGGGAGCAGCTTGATTTCTAAAGCCACGACCGGCACCAGGATCTACATCAAGAACAGTAAAGAACTTCTCAAGGCTGACACTGTCAAGATGCCCTTCTACAAGGGATAAGTATCATTTAATATATTTGTTTAAGGTCGCATATTGTGACCTTAAACATTTTTAGAGGATAATAGCCCCGAAGGGGCGACAGAACACAGGCAGGGGCGCAACCCCTGTATAATGTGAACAGAAATTAGCACCAAGCCCCGAAGGTGCGACAGAATAAATAATACAAAATATGGCAAGTACCCTTGTAAAAATCGACATCCACCTAATATTTCATACAAAAAGCCATGGGGTAAAAATGCGTGAAAATGATCTTGGACGCATTCATGCTTATCTGGGCGGAATCATCAACAATCTCGGTGGCATTCCTATTATCGTTGGCGGGATAGAAGACCATGTCCATATTTTAACTTCACTACCAAAAACAATGGCATTGACCGATTTCGTACAAGTCATCAAGGCCGACAGCAGCAAATGGATAAAACAATTAGATGGACATTATTCCAAATTCTCTTGGCAAGAAGGATATGGGGCATTCTCGGTAAGCCCTACATTGATTGAAAAAACAATGAACTATATCCGTAATCAAGCAGAGCATCACAAGAAACGTACATTCCGTGAAGAATACAAACTGTTCCTTGAAGCATACGGAATACAATACGATGAACGGTTTGCATTTGAAGAATGAATTTGTTGATTCAACAAAGAATGAAACGTTGGAACATACCCAGATAGCCCTGAAAGGGCGACAGAACACAGGCAGGGGTGCAACCCCTGTACATGAATACAGGCAGGGGCGCAACCCCTGTACATGAATACAGGCAGGGGCGCAACCCCTGCACATGAACACAGACAGGGGTACAACCCCTGTACATGAACACAGGCAGGGGTACTACCCCTGTTTGATATGGTAAATAAATAATAGAACCCCGAAAGGGGTGACAGATGGTGTCATGATACTATTCTGTCACCCCTTCGGGGTTTGGGATTTGGTGGGGTGTCCGTCGTACAGGGGTTTCGCTTCGCTGCACCCCTGCCTGTATTCTTGTGTCCCCTTCGGGGACAGCCTACTACATAGCCCTCAATTCTGATTCCCAATAACCGCCCATCACTGCCATACGACGGGGTTATGCGGACAGGAACCGCAGTGTAACAACCATAGGACTACGATACTGTTGCAAGTCTCTTTTGTCGATAGCTGTAGTAGATTGCAAATCCGCCACAACCAGACCTCATACTACTCATGAACATCCCGGGGGTCTGAATGTTACTTTTTATTATTTTATTTTCCTTTTTACTCGACTACGAGTCAAGTATTTAACTAAAGACCAAATAGCACCGATAACAAGTCCTAAGCCCAATACCACAAAAACATCATCTAATCCAGTAATTGCTATTATTATGATAATAATAAATCCCAACACTAACTCTGTTATAAACAATACTCTGTTTGTCCATTGTTTTGTCTTTTGGTTTTCCCTTCTCCCAATAATAGAAAGAATTGTAAATTTTATTATTGAATGAAAAGAATGCATTAGTGCAACCATTCCTGTCAAAGATGCAAACATTCCAGCTGTAGAACCCCGATGAAGTGTATTATGTGCAATTAATATGTAACCAACATAAGTAAACGCAAAACCGATTAATAATTCAGCAATCATAACCAGTAGTAATTTCCAATTTTTTTTATCCTTCTTAAAGATGAGATTATAAACATCTGAATAAAACTCTGGTATTTCATTGAATGGTTGTTGAGAATTGGTCTCATCATTTGTTTCATTTTGGGTGATAGTTGAATCAGTTCTTTTGCTTTCGGATAAATCATTATCATCATATCGCCTTAACTCAGATGGTATAACATCTCTCAATTCACTACCACAATTTGGACATCTATCATGGATTAATTCATTATATAATTCACCGCAAGAAGAGCATTTAACGTAAATTGCCATTATGTAAACCCTTTTTGTGTCGGGCACAACTTCTACCACTCTTCCGCACCCCGTTGAGCATTATACAATAAAAGAAGCGTGGTGCTGTACACTCTTCTTCGGATAGAGGTCCTAGGAATAACCTTGCATTGAGAAGATGGAGTTAGCCCACGCTGAACAGCGCAGCTATTACACAGATTCTGCAATGCTATGGAATTTCCTAGGTTCCTATCCGCAGAACGAGCATAACGCTTCGTGATTTCACCGTTGAAATCGGCTGCAAGATTACGAATATTTCTCCATTCAGCCAAATTTATTTTCCCATGTCGCGAAAAGTTCGTATTTTTGCAATCAGTAAATAACAATCTTTAATATGATAATCATATGAGCGAATACCAGCACACCGAATTAGCCGCTGGCCGTTGGGCAGAGATGTCACTGGCAGAGCAGATGCTGAACATCGGCAGCGAGGTGTCGCACGCCAACCGCCGGAAAAGCAAGGGCAACGAGGAGCAATGTCGCCGTGCCGCCGACCGGGCTTTGGAGTTGCTATCACTCACCATCGATGCACAACGAGGCAAGCATGACCTCGGTGAGTTCTGCCGACTTTATGAAGTAATAGCCAACTTCTATTATGGAGACAACTCCTATCAGACCGACCCAGCCAAGTTGCAACGTAGCTTTGACATTTTTTATTCCGCAAAATAATACTACACTATGGAGCGCCCTGCCCCTTTGCCCCGCATCCACTGGACGGTAGCCTTGATACCCCTTGTGGTACTTATTGCGCTGCAGGTGGTCGTGATACGCGAGTTCGGCTCTGATGCGCTGGACGGTGCAAGCCAGACGGCGCTGCTACTTTCGGCCGGGGTGGCGGTGGCGATAGGGATGATTGGCTATCGTGTGCCATGGAGTAACATCGACCGAGCCATTTCCGACAATGTCAAAACTATCGGCGCCGCCATACTTATACTGTTCCTTATCGGTGCTGTGTCGGGCAGCTGGATGATGAGCGGTGTGGTACCCACGATGATCTACTACGGCATGAAGATTGTCAGCCCGTCGGTATTCCTTTTTGTCGCCTGTCTGATATGCGCATTAGTGTCGATTGTCACAGGCAGCTCGTGGACGACGGTAGCCACCATTGGCATTGCCTTGATGGGCATTGGCACAGCCCACGGCTATTCGGTGGGCTGGACAGCCGGAGCCATCATCTCTGGTTCCTATTTCGGCGACAAAATTTCCCCTTTGTCAGATACCACGGTGCTGGCTTCGTCGGTCGGCGAAGTGCCGCTGTTCAAGCATATCCGCTATATGCTTATCACCACCGTGCCTTCGTTTACCATTGCCCTGACAATATTCTTAGTAGTAAGCCTGTGTCACACCACGGACAGCGGTGTGCAAGCCGACCTTTTTGCCGAAGGACTGGAGAGCGTGTTTGACATCAACCCTTGGCTGCTCTTGGTGCCGGTGGTCACAGGAGTGCTCATAGCACTTCGGCTACCTGCCGCCATTGTGCTGTTTCTCTCTGCACTGATGGCAGGACTGGTGATGCTCTTCGCACAACCCGACATCGTGGCTCAAATAGGCGAAGGCAACAACTTCCGCGGCTTGATGCTGACCTACTACAGCAGCACCTCCATCGACACCGGCAACGAGGCTCTCACCAGCCTTGTGCAGACCCGCGGCATGAGAGGGATGTTGAGCACAGTATTCCTCATCTTCTGTGCAGCCGCTTTCGGTGGTGCGCTGACGGGTGCAGGTATGATACAAAGTATCACCACGGCTCTGGCCAAAAGCATTAGCGGACGACGCTCGCTGGTGTCGACCACCGTAGCCACAGGATTGTTCTCCAACATGGTGACTGGAGACCAATACCTCAGCATCGTCCTGACAGGCAATATATACAAAAAGCTGTACAAAGAGAAAGGCTTTGAAGGCCGTCTGCTCAGCCGTTCAACCGAAGACTCCGCCACGGTGACCTCGGTGCTGATACCATGGAACACCTGCGGCATGACCCAGTCTTTGGTGCTCAAAGTCCCAACTATTGAGTATCTCCCCTACTGTTTCTTCAATATCATCTCTCCGCTCATGTCGATATTCATTGCCCTGTTGGGATATAAAATATTCCGACACACAGACGCTGAGACGATACCCAGCCCCAAAGAGGCTGTTTTACCTAATTAGCAAACAGATATTCCAAGGTCTGCTCTTGATGATTGATATGGAACCGACCCCTCTTCCTCCGCTCCTTAGTCCTCAGTTCTCCCATCGTTCTCCCATTTCAAAAGGATAAATGAGGTAGAACGGAGGTCGATGGGTGGACAAAAGAATGGACCAAGGACAGTACGAAAAGAACTTGGGTGCAGGTTGGGGAGGATTCGCGAAAAAGGGCATGCGTTGAAAAGAATGGACTCAACCTTTCAGAAACAGGTCGGCAATGCCACGGTCTTTGCCCATTTGGGGTGCAGAAGCGCCTGTGCCGGTATTGACTTCGATAATGACGGGGCCATTGGGCGTACAGGCGACATCGAACCCTACACTGCTATAGTAGGGAAGCATGATGCTGGTGCGTTCAACGGCGGCCACCATTTCATGCCAGAAAGGAACAGCAACGTCTTTGAAAGCCACATGGCTGTCGGGATGTTCATAGTATTTGGTGGCATCGTATTCGCGCAGTCCGTATGCCCCCAGTAGGCCTGTCTGCATATCTACGCTAACCACCAAACCTCCTTTGGCAGCATTGTCGATAAATGAGCCTTCGCGGCCGAAACGGGCTCCGCAGGCAATAGCTTTGTTTTTGTATGTAATGATTCGACAGGTGTTGACAGAGCTGGCATTGAATTGTGCCATTACCGGATGTTGCACTATTTGACGCTCGAAAAGGTATTCGGCTTTGTTGAAATGAGCCCTGATTGTGGCAGCAGTGAGTTTCAGACCGCTGGCGACATAGTAACCGTCTTCTTTGCGTTTGGCAAGGTGTACCCCACTGCCTTCGCCACACATATTGCGCTTGATGAAAATCTGGGGGTCGGTGAAGGAAGAGAGTATTTGGTCTACCTCTTGGTCGGAAAGAAGATGCCCATCTGCCTTGAACATGTCATAGCTGAAGGAGAAGAGTCGCTCGGGGACAGGCAGTCCATACCGTGTCATAATATCGTGGAAGAGAATTTTGTCGTCTATGAGCACCTGGTACTTAGGGTTACGGTTGACACAATAGCGGGCATATGCACCCTGAGGGACATAGGTCTTCATTAACTCCATGCTGTCATACTCTTTCTTGAACATGGCAAAGCGGAAATAGGAGTCGGGGAAACATTTCCAGTATCGGGAAAGGACGTTTAACTCGTGCAGTACCTGCAAAAGGCCTTTTTTGTCGTCGCCTTTATAGTTTTTGTACATCACTTTTCCGTCATGAAAAGAGGTGCGGCGAAAGGATTTGCGACGCCTTACGCAGGCGAACCACGTTCTAAGAAAGTAGTAAAGCAGTGTCATAAATGGGGGAAACTAAAAGATTGTTATTCTGTTGATATTTTTTGAATGTGCTAATGAGGAAACTGTACTTTCACATTAGCACATTCAAATATAAGACGATACGGCAAGGGTATTAATCGTCGACATGGGTTACGCGCCCCTGAAGGTCGAACTGTATTTCCAATCCATTCGTAAGTTTGACTTCGTAGCCACCACGCATTTTTTCACATTTGATGATGAGCTGTTTGGGGTAACGCTCAACAACGTAGCGGGTAATGTAGCCAGGCACCAGCGTGACAGGAAGGCCGTCGGTACATTTCATTTCTTTCCAAACGCCTTTGGCATTGAACTCAATCATGGTGCCATCACTCAACAATACTTCGTATTCTTTACCATCGATAAAGGCTTGGTCAATGACACATGAAGGCCAATGTTTCTGAATAAGCTCGATGGCAGGCTTGGGCAGGCTTTCGGGGTCAATGGTTCTTTTGCGACTGCCGGCAAAAACACTGCCGCACACCAACACAAGGGTCAATAAGGTTAAAACAAACTTTTTCATGTTTTTTGTGTGTTTATGTTTCTGGAATGTTATTTTATGAATTTCAACGGCATGGCAGTACTTTGACCTGAGGGCATGCCATTGAGGAATACTTGGCGAATACGTGTGTGAAGAGTCTTCCCTTCAAGTGGGCTCCAGCCACATTTGTAGAGCAGGCTATCACGTGTTATAACAGTGTCGCCAGATTGAAGAATCACAAGATCGGCATAATAACCTGGACGGATATATCCACGGTCGGCAATGCCAAATATCTCGGCCGGGTTGTGACACATTTTGGTGACAATCAATGGAAGCCATTCTTTAAGTAAATCATCGTAATCTTCACGTTGAGACACTGTTGGGTTAAAGAATCCTTCCACCATCATCTGCAAGGAATGCTGTATGCTGGGGATGCCTCCCGGAGCGTCGAAATAGCGTTGTTCTTTTTCGGCCAACGTGTGCGGAGCGTGGTCGGTTGCAATGGTGTCCAACACCCCGTCGAAAAGGCCACCCCACAATGCAAGCCTGTCGTCGTTGCTCTTGATTGCAGGATTACACTTTATTTTGTTTCCCAGTTCAGCATAGTCGCGGTCGTCGAACCAAAGATGGTTGGGAGTGACCTCGGCTGTGATGTTCTTCTGCTGCAATGGCATATTACTGAAGAGGGAGAGTTCTGTGGCCGTGCTGACATGGGCAATGTGGAGACGGGTGTTGTATTTACGAGCCCGTTCAACAGCTTTGTAGGTTGAGACGAAACAAGCTTCCCGGCTGCGGATTTTGGGGTGCAATGAGGCTTCCTCCCCTTCTTTGCCAGCAAACTCCATTTTGAAATTGCGCATGTTTGCCTGGATGATGCCCTCGTCCTCACAATGGGCTACAATCAGTTTTCGGCTTTGTGAGAAGAGTTTGTCCAAAACGTCAGCTTTGTTTACCAACATATTGCCAGTGCTGCTTCCCAAAAAGAGTTTGATTGCAGCATAACGAAGAGGGTCAATGGCCAAAAGCTCATCAATATTATCGTTTGTGGCACCCAACATAAAGCCATAGTTTATTGCACTCTTTTGTGCCGCTATTTGCTCTTTGGCTTCGAGATCGGCTACTGTTGTGGTCTGGGGCTTGGTGTTGGGCATGTCGATGACGGAGGTTACACCTCCTGCCAACGCAGCATGGCTTTCGGTGGCGAAGTCGGCCTTGTCGGGAAATCCTGGGTCGCGGAAATGCACATGAGTATCGATGACACCCGGCAGTACATAGCAATCTTCAGCCGAAAAGAGCTGAGGATTGCGCAACGTTGCAGAATCCTCCACTATCCGTCCGTCGTGGATAAAGAGGTCGCGTTTGACAATGGCACCCTCATTGACGACGGTGCCGTTTTTGATGATATAATCCATTAGAACTTCTTCTTGGCACCCCACTGGCGAGCAGCCACATAGGCATCGGCAGAATTGTTGTAGATGGGTTTTACAACAAACTGACCGGTGTGGTCTATACAGCCCCAACGACCTTCTTCCTTGGCGGGAGCAACACGGTTGTTCCAAGTATTGATAAACGGCTTGGCATCTTCGAGACGGGGTAAGATAACCCACTCGCCCTCAAAATCGACATAGCCCCAATGGCCCGTTTTGGGTTCCTGGATGGGGAAAAGCCAATGACCCAGCTCCGCCTCTTCAATGCCCTTCTGATTGTCATCCCATTCTTTGCCGGCTTTTGCGGCTTCACTTGAGAGTGTAAAGACTGGCTTGGAAAGCAGACGGCCGTCCTCATGGATGCTGGCCCAGAAACCATTCTCGCATTTGGCCGTGGCAAAGAGACCCGTATCATTGGGGAAACGCGACACCTCAAGGTATATGGGCTGGATAGCCCAACTTCCATCAGCTTTTACCCACCCCCAAAGATTGGTGTCGGTACGCATCTCGGGCAATCTCCATCCATCGATATCACGGCCATGCTCAATTTGCGACAGGGCATAGACACAATCATCTTCGTGACTGAAAATAAAGTCGCTGATCACATTTCCGTTGCGATCGATATTTCCCCATCTACCACCTTTCAAAGCTTGGGTATAGATGTAGTTATGTTCACCGGGGAATTGACGTATCATGGCATACTGGGGCTGGACAATCCAACGACCCAAATAGTTTACAATACCCCATTGGTTCTCATTTTTAGGATTGGTGACAGCGATGCGCCATGTGTCGTAATGGCGACCGACTATCCACTGATGACCCGCTTCGGTGGCATCCTCCATGTTCTCAAAAATATTATTGATAATAAGGATACCCTTAGAGTCGATACAACCCCAACGGCCTTCTAATTTAACGGGAGCAAAACTCATGGGGTCTTGACCGTAGTATTTGCCGGCTCCTTCATAGGCAGGTTCATACTTCCACTGACCATAGTAGTTGACAAAGCCCCACTTGTGGTCAGCAGGATTCTCGGCAGGATAAATCCATTTGCCAGGTTCCTCAGCAGTGTACCACTGGTCACCGGCTTCTTGTGCTTCCTCTTGTGTGCGGAAAATATTGCGGACAATCATGTTTCCAGCTTCGTCGATGCACCCCCAGCGACCGTCGTATTTCACCACGGCAAATTTACGATCTTGATGCTGGAAAGGGAAGGCCACTTGGTAGCGCGGAGGTATCTGCCAAATGCCATTGTTGTTTTTATAACCATATTTCATGCCAACGTCATCGAAAGCCAGTGTCTGCGCTAAGGCATTACCCGTCAGCACGAAAGCCATTGATAGGATTAAGATGTATCGTTTCATATTCGTACTATTTCAAAGTTGCAAAGATACGCTTTTTTTTTTGATTATTAAAAAAATATGTCAGGTCAACGACAAAACGTCATTTTTTCAATCAAGGCGGCATAGACAGTCTCCTACCCGAAGTGTGAAAACAATAGCTTTTCATGATGTTCTTTTTGCCCTTTAGTATTCCATTCCGCACAATGATTGCAACCCCTATTGCAAAAAAAACTCGCAGGACGCAATCAAATAGTAAAGACCTGTATCCTTGGATTGAAAAAAACAATAAAAAAAGGGCACCCTTTGGATACCCTTTTTACTTATTCTATTGTATTCTATTTCTTTTTCTTGCGGTAGTCGAAATAAAGCATTCCCGCAGTCCAGAGAAAAGCACATATGAGTGCCCATAATGCACCGCTCATAGGCTGAAGAAGAGTTCGCGATGGCTATTCCAGTCAATCATCAGCTGGCGGAAATCAGAATAGTCAGCTCTGGTGATGAGGGCTTTGCGCAAACGCAAGCTACGAGTGACGAGCAGTCGTTTCCCTTTCTGTTTGATAATGATGCTGATGCTGCCCACATTGCGGTTGTATTCAATATTAACGTCACCACCTATCAGTTTGGCTCCTTTGGGCAGTTCCATGGTATAGTGGTAGAACTCTGTAGTGGCACGTGCTTGAAGGTCACTGGTGCGAGAAGCATTAAGACGAGTGGGGTCGATGTTTATGCTTCCTTTCTCAGAGGGCAATATGACGCGGACATAGTTGTCCACAATGGTGTCGGGATTCCAGTCAAGTTTGCGATCAACATATATGGGAGCAGCTGCCACTGCGGCAGCGTCGGCCTGTTCGCTCTCTGTGAGAAGAGGCGTTTTTGCAGTGGCAGTAAGACGGTATTTTAACCCATCAATTGTCACCTCCACTTCGAGCGGTCTGTCGCCAAAAACATTGAGGCTGTTGTCGACAATCTCTGCACGGAAACCCGCTTGATTGAGCAGTGCTGCCAAGAGACCGGTCTTGTCTATAGCTGTGCCACAATTGCTGTTAAAAACATCAATGGCAGGTGTCATTACATAGTTGACACGAGCAGGATTAATAGGATTAAGGGTGATGTAGTCAACCACCCAATCACGAATAGCTGTGGCATACTCTTTGCTGTTTGAACTATTGAGCGAAGATAACAACCGACCTGCTTCAGGAAGGGATTTCTCGGTGGTGTAGACAGGTTTCTGACCCAATTGAAACTCCACATCGAAAGATTTTACAACAGGCATATAGGGGTCGTTGACTGTCTGGGCAATATTGTTGTGCACATCGGTGTGACCATCGGCATAACGAATCTCATAACGTTTCACAGGGCAATCCTGTGCGAGATTGAACCGTTCAACAAGAAATGAAGCCCTCCGGCGAAGGGTATAATCCAATACAATTGTGCAGTTGTACTCAAGAGCCGTATGGACTATAGCCATCTCTGTAATATGGTTGAGGCGTCCACAATCAACACACTCAGAAGGAAGTTGTTTGACAAATGCATTTGCAGGAGTGTTAACTTTTGTGCCATCCGGACGGATGGTATAGCACTCGTTGATTGTGAGGTTTTCAAAATCGGGATTATAGGTAATGAAAGTTTCGCCCTTGTCGGCATAGGCTGTAATAGCCCTGTTACGCAATAAGACAATCTCCTTGTGGAAACGTATCTCAGTGATGCTGTCACCAACGGTGCGATAGCTGCGGCGGATGAGATTGTATTCGGCATCAGGTTGATTGGTCTGGCCCAAAGCTGTGCCAACCGTCAGCAAGACTATGGTGCTAAGAATTATTCTTTTCATTTTGTGTATGTTTTAAAGCAATAAAGACAATATTATTTGGTTAAGATAACAGGTGTTTCTGCCAGTTTCTTTTGGTTGGCTACCGACTGACGAAAACTGGGCCAATCATTCGGGTCATAAACACGCTTTCCAAAGAGCGTACTCTCAGCAAAAGTAAGTTTGTTGCCTTCCATCCAATACTGGCAGCCAAAACTGGCGGCAGGGTTTGCAACACCATTCACAAAGGGGAAATGGAGTTGCTTGTATTCGGCTGGTAGCTGAATAGTCTCTTTAATTTCAACCAATCGGGAACAAGCGTCAGCAAAAGGCTGGGTGCGTGTCTCGGGAGTGACATCAAAACTGAGATGGCCCATCGCACGACTGTAGAAGTTGCGGGCAGAAAGGGGAGTAAAGATAAGTGTGTTCTTGTCGACAACAGCATAATCGGGAATGGAGAAATGGTAAGTAATGGAGACAGGCTGTTTCAAATAGTTATCATTATTAGTGCGTTGAATCTTGGTGATGCGTGCGGCTGGGGCAATCTTAAGGAGTTCAAGTTCCATGTTGCGCATCCATTCAGCAGTACGGCTGTTGAAGATGCGTCTCACAGCAGCGTCACTTTGTCCCTCGGCAGTAATGGTGATATTGCCGGTAAGAGTACCGTCTTCACCGATTTGGGTGTCTGCATTAATGCGCACATAATGGTTCTCGGGGGCTGATATCGGAGTATAAGCCAAATCGGCACCTTCTGGCAACCCGATAAGATAGCCCTGCTGCTGTTCGGCACTGGACCAAAGTTCACGGACATTGGGCACCCACGTAGGATCCAGCATCTCGAAAGTTCCGTTACGGTGCTGAACAGCACAAACACTGTGATTGAACTGGTCGGCAGGGATTCTGTCAATACGTTCATGAGCCATGGTCATAGCTGCATAAGCCTTGAAACCAGCGGCACGAAGCATGCACACCAGCATACCGGCTTTATCCTTACACACTCCGCAGCGATCCGTGAAATTCATCTCGGCATTATGCAGTGTGAAACCCTCTCCAGGGCCCATACTGATACCCGCATAACGAATATTGTCGGCCACCCAGTGCGTCAAGATTGCTATACTGTCCTGCTCGGTCTTGGCATTTCTCACCAACTCGTTCACTTTGGCCTGCACCTCGGGTGTAGGGACAAAACTACCGTAATCCTCATTCACTCCGTAGAACCATATAGACTTTGCCTGCCAGTTAGGGCTGGTGCTGAGCAACAATTTTGGCTGAATGTCATTGTTGGCAAGCGCTCTTGGCTCCCGTTTCAGAGGCATGATATTGTCCTTTGTAAAGGTATAAACGGTGCGGTCTCCCTGTACTGTGCTGTCAATCTGCACTCCACAGCCCTCCGTCATATTGCAATTATAAAGCTCAAACCGAAGATTCTTCTCTGTGAGAACACTGACCTGATACACCTTTTTGTTGACAGGGCTTTCACTCCAGAACGGAACTATGTCATAAAAATGTCCACGCATGGGAGGGATGTACTTTTCATCATCGTTTTCGCCAAGCAACGCATAGGTGAAACCTTTTCTATAGGTAACAAACTCCACCTCGTCGCCAGGCTCCAAATGACCAATTTGCACCATTTTCTGACTGGCACCCCAATAAATAAGACGTGCCGGAGCCACATAGTCGTACACACGCAGCAACACATCCTCTGATGTGCCGTCGCCATGGTGCAGCAACACTTGTCTGAACTCGACATAAGCCGACAATGGGTCGTAGTCGATTTTTACCGTGGCAAGGTCTTTACAACCCGCATAGTCGTTGGCACGGATTCGCTGGTGATTAATAACATGGCTGAGACCGCTCTCTTCCATAACCACCGATGTGCTATCGTAGAGGACAGTCTTGTGCTGTGCTGCCACCGGCAATGCCAGTGCCACCAACACGGCTGAAATAAGTAGGCTTTTGTGCTTCATATTACATGCTTTTTTCGCTATTTTTCAAAATGCAAAAATACACTTTTTTTGCGAATTGGACGATGCGAATTGTATATTATAACAAAAAAAATGTACCTTTGCAATCTGATGATGAGAACTAACCGATTAGCAATACTGCTGACTATCATGCTACTATTTGCCTTCTATGGACAGGCACAGGATACTATTTCCCCTCATGTAACCGTTGCCGAAGACACGGAAGTGCGTTCCAATTTTTTTGTCTCCACTTGGAATTGGTTTAGTCGTTGGCGAGAGAAAGCACAACTAAAAGGATACGAACCCGGCTATGTCGATTTCCCTCGTCAATATCCATGGGTGGCAGGACTCTATGGCACAATGGCCATCACCAATCTCTCGCTCCATCTGCCCAACCTCTCAGGCGACAGCTACTGCCAAATCGACAACACAACAGGTCTTTCCTCCAAACTGACGGCAGGACTTTATTATCGCGGTTGGGGCATCAGCATCGGCCCCAAACTCAGCAACAAGTCCGACTTCTACTTCACCTTCTCATCCTATGGCCGCATGATAGGTTTCGACATCAAAATCGATTATTTCCAACGCCTGCGCAGCAACCTCCGCTGGGCAGACATCGACAGCGACAATCCCCAACGAGGACAGCGTAGAGGACTTATGGGCCCCGAAATGATTCTACTCGAATTGAACTCCTACATTGTGTTCAACCCCAAACGATTCTCCTACGCATCAGCACTCTCGCAGACCACTTGGCAAAAACGCAGTGCAGGCAGTGCCATCGCGGGCATCTCCTACTACGCTTCCTACACAGGATTCGACAAAGACTTCTTCGACCAGTTCGATACCAACGCATACTATTTTGCCGACACCCTCCATCACCTAAGCCACAACATCCTTGTAGGAATAGGTTATGCTTACAATAAAGTGTGGGACGACGGCAAATGGATGCTCCATGCCTCAGTGCTGCCCCTGCTGCGCTGGGCTTATTACACCAAGATAGACATCAACCCGAACGGCTTATTGTCCAACTGGCCTGAATCTCAGCAGACAGCCTATCTTCAAACCGTCAACGACCTGCAAGCCGGTGCTCGGGCCACATACCTGTCTGCGGCTTGCATGCTCAAACTGGCAGGCTTTTACAATATCAGCCAACGCTGGTTGGCAGGAGTCATCTGCTCCATAGCCAACAGCTGGACTAACCAAGACGATGGCATGCACTCATCTATCTTCGACAGCAAGATGCTGGTATACGCGGGATATAGGTTCTAACACTATTTGTTTCTGGGACGAATATTCGACACCAACCGTATGGCCAACATGAGGGCAACGGGGAAAAGTGCGATATTGATTTGTTGGGGCAACGGACCAAGAGTCATCACCATGGCGGCCATGAGCATCAATAACTGAATCCCAACCACATAACGATTGCTCTTCTCCAGCTTGACAGCAAAATAGATAAAAAGCGGCGATGCCCACAGCATATTCAAATTGGTCTTCGTACAATAATGGTCGGTAAAGAACCACAGAAACAGAGCCAACAGCGAGATTATCGATACAACAATAAACAGCACTCTGTCAAACCACCGCAACCTCCATCCCTTTTTCCATTCTATCAGTGTAAGGCACAACACTGCCATCAACAGCACCCAAAATGTCAAAGCCGGGGACACACTACGGCTCAGCGGGCTACGGGTTTCAGCCAGCAACACTTTGGCAGGTTCGGCCAAAGGCTGGCGGGTATCGCTCAGCGTAAGGGTGTCGAACTGCTTCATCAACTCAATCGGGGAGAACATATACTCATAGTTGCTGCACCGTTTGTCGCAGCGCACACCCAAAGCCATGTCAATGCCCAAACGCCACCACAGCAACGTCCTTTCTGTCGAACGGTATAGTAGTTTACGGTAAGTCAGATTTGTGTCGGCAGTACATTCGGAACTCAATGTGCGATGGCACAAACAACCCTGCACCATGTCGCGCACTCGGGTGGCACAATTGTCCCGAAAGAAATCATACATATAGTATCGATACTCAGGCAAATAATTTGTTTCAAGCAACACAAACAGATTGTTCAACTCCTGTGGGGTGAGGCGCAACCGCTGCTCCCATACCGCACGTCCCTCATAGACATATTCCATCATGAAATTGTCGAAGCTGCTGCGACTGAGGCAGTAGTTCAATCTGCCGCGTGCAAAAGTCCAGTAAAAATGAGGAATATCGAAATCGAACGTCCCGTAATTATAGACATTGTCGAGCCCCATAGACGGGTCGCAAATACGAATGGCACTGTGTCCAAACGAAGTATAGAAATCGTTGCCCGCACCGCAAGTCAGTATACTGGCAAAAGCCGAGTCGGACAACTGCAAACCCTCGCTGTCCTGTGCCCGACAGGGCACCCACAGCAATCCGGCAGCAATCAAAACAAACAGCAGTTTTCTCATTTCCCAATTTTCAATTCTCAATTTTCGATCTTCAATTTATCATCATTCGCAATATGGACATCCACCTGCGGGAACGGAATCGTGATGTTGTTCCGATAGAATGCTTTGTATATATTCTCGCGGATACGCAGCCACACCGCCCAGTAGTCCTCGACCTTCACCCACATCCACATCGACAAATCCACAGAGCTGTTCCCCAACTCGCTCACAGCCACAACGGGGGCTTTCGGCTCGTTCACAATCAGCGGCTCTTCCGCAATCACCTCCATCAGCACCTCCTTCACCTTGTCCAAATCCGACCCATAGGCCACACTGGCCACCACATCAAGACGGATGACCTCTTCCTTGGTATGGTTGATAAGACTCTTGTTCGACAGCTCGCTGTTGGGTATCACAATCGTGCGACCGTTGAACGGACGCATCACCGTGTGGAAGATGCGAATCTCCTGAATATAGCCTTTAAACTGGCCGCACTCGATATAGTCACCCACCTTGAATGGTTTCATTAGCAAAATTATCACACCGCCGGCGAAGTTCTGCAGCGTGCCCTGCAACGCCATACCGATGGCCAGACCCATGGCACCCAACAGGGCGATGAACGACGTGGCCTTAATGCCAATAACATCCATCGCCATAATAATAATCATCGCCTTCAACAGCACATCGACCAAAGAGCCAAGGAACGACTTCAACGACCCCTCCGCATTACGGCGCTCCAACGCCTTCACTATCAGCTTGCGCACCATCTTGGCCAGTTTCATACCCACCCATAATATCAGGATGGCCACCAACAACTTGGGTACAAAGCCTACCGTCAGTTCAGTCAATTCTCTCATCCCGTCGCGCAACAGCGTGTTCTCGCCCGTCACCACGCCTTTCAAATCCGTCAGATCCATGTTCTTCAGGCTGTCCGTAATCGTCTGTGTGATACTGTCAGTGGCATGCAGGTTCTGTGCAAATTCATCAGGGGGAATATTCGAAGCCTTCCCCTTGTCCATCGCCGCCATTGTAAGCAGCGTCTTCTCTTTATCGTCTATCAGCAGCATTTTTTTTACTATTAACTGCTAATTAACGGCATTGCGCAAAAAAAAGTATCCCGTTTCAGAAAAATAATGTATCTTTGTCTGGAAAACAACATTAGTAATTATCTTATAACAAACTGATATGTAAGATACCGAAATTTGCGACAATAAGAATAGGCCTAATTAAAAACGTAACAATTATGAAAACGTCCAAGATTTTTTTAGTATTAGGAGTGTCAGTCCTTCTGTTTACTGCATGCAAAAAAGAAGACCCTACCGCCAAAATATTTCTGAAAAAAATAGTGATAGAAGCCACTGCCGGTGGTATGACGCAAACAATAGCCAGCGAGTATACATGGAAAAACGATTTGCTGGTATCGGAACAAAACACAATTTCAGTATTGGGTATACCGATTATTAGTACCAAGCACTATGAGTATGAAGGTAACAATGTGGTACATACGTATAAGGTTTTATCCAATGGCGACACAACATTACATTGGTATTTTACGTACGAGAACGGCAGATTGAAAACCTATACAAACGAGACGACTCACGGAGTAATAACCGGTTACAATTCCAACGGTGAAATAACCGGTTTTGAGGATATATCATCAAGCAGGATCAACAAGTATGAATTCGAATGGAAGGATGGCGATTTGGTGAAAGCCACTATTAATACGACTTATGCGAATGGAACATCAACAGATAGCGTCTATTCATACACATACGACAATAAACCTTCGGCATATTCAAATATGCCCATAGTTCTAGCTCTTAACGATGCCGGAACAATGGCAATGCATGCCTCGAAGCATAACTTGTTGAATGATTCTTCCAAAATTGAGTACAAAAATGACAGATTAGTGAAAAGAATACTATTAGAAGATAAGGTGTCATACTACTACACAGACGGAGTAGGCCCGGATTCAGAATAACAACCAAATAACAATCAACAGGGGGCAACACCAGGAATGATGTGCCTCTTGATTTTTCTCTAACAAAAAAATTATGATTATAGATTTCAGCAACATCGAGGTATCGCTTATGCCGCAGTTAAAGGGCGGCGAAGGAGTGACCAAGACACAAATGTTCAACGACGGCACAAACAAGATAATGCGCGGCTGTCTCGACCCTGGCTGCACCATCGGCTACCACTGCCACGACACCAGCAGCGAGATGATATACATCCTCAGCGGCCAAGCCCGCGTGTTGTACGACAACGGCGAGGAGAAACTGACTCCGGGCCAGTGCCACTACTGCCCCAAGGGCCATTCCCACAGCCTTATCAATGCCTCCGCCACCGAGCCGCTCACCTTCTTTGCCATCGTTCCCGAGCAATAACTCCCATTCCGGGACAAATCTTATAATTACTATGAACAAAAAACTTTCATTAACCTTTCTGGCGGCAGCCATGATGCTTGTCGCCTGCCATCAACAGGAACCCCGACAGGGGTCCTTCCAGCCGTTGCCCATCCACAAGGTGCAAGGCCGGAGCTGTTTTGAAATCACCGCTAACGACACCATCCCTATTGTCGACGGCATCCACCTCGATGTGGAAAACCAATTTGATATTGCCTGGCCCGACCTCGACGGTTTCGAGCCCCAAGTGCGCCGCGAACTGATCCGCATGGCTTTTAACGACAGCACCTCCGCCACCCTGCAGGAAGCCGCTCGGCGGTTTCTTGCCCGCACATGGGTCGAGGACGACGACCTCTTTTCCAACAGTCTGTCCGCCAAACACCGCAAAATCGACTCAGTGGAGATTTACCCATACAACTATGCCACTGTCCACGGCGAGGTTCGGCAGGACGGCAACCTACTGCATTTCACGGTAAACGACGAGTTCAATGTAGCTTATGCTGCCCACGGAATCTACGGCTACCGTTCGCTCATTGTGGACCGCAGCACCGGACGTATTGTCCGCCTCTCAGACCTGATGGACACCACCGACATCGGGCTTCTCCTCATCCGCGCACTCGAAGAAGTCCCCTCCAACCGCGCCAACGGCAATACCATTACTTCTCTCGACGGCCAATACCAAAGCCGCCTACCCATGCCCGACGGCTTCATCATCGACAGCACACGCTCCACCCTCACTGCCTTCTACGACCTCTACAGTGTGCAGAGCTATGCCTTCGGCATGTTCTTTGTCGACATGTCTCTCCCATGGCTTGCCACCAACGCCACGCTCACCCCCTATGGCAAAACCATCTTCGCCACAAAAGAGACACTTTAGCGCCACACTCCCCTATCCTGTCCCGACAATTATTCCTTCGCTCCTTTTTTCCTCAGTTCTCCCATCGTTCTCCC
>DBXQ01000054.1:596-21828 GCA_002309955.1 Bacteroidales bacterium UBA1208 | reverse complement strand
ACGATAATGACGTTGACGGGCGGAGACTACGGAGCTGCCAAGCATCCAGGAGACCCCGTTATAATCGAATTCCTGCCACCGTGCTACTACAACATTACGCAGTTTTTTAGGAAGGAGTTCCGTCATCTGGATGAAGAAGATGTCACTGTCGTCAGGGTAGGATATGGCACATGGCATATTCTCGTTGATTTGATTGATGGGTTGGTTTGCATGTTGCCGTTTGATGTTTAACAGGGTATGGTAGGCTACTTTCATCATCCAGCCTTTGCTTTTTTCGTAGCGGTCGGCCTGTTGCCAGTTTTGCCACAGGGCACATACGACTTCTTGGAAGGCATCTTCCGTTTCCCATGCGGGACTGAGGGAGAAGTCTTTGCAGATGTGCCATAGCTTGTCATGGTTCTGTTTTATGAAGCTGACAAATTCCTTGTCGGGAGTTTTTTTTGGCATAGTGAGGGATCGTTTAGTGCTAAAGGCACATAAAGGAGGCAATTTGTGACATGGGATGTAAAATTTTTTTTTAGGCGGGTTCTATGGATTACGTTTTTTGCTTTTGTCCTTATATGTCCTTATAGAAGTCCTCTTTATTAAATGGGCTTTTGACGCAGTGGAGTTTTTTGAATTCGATAATTCGTTAATCAATTTGCGCGTTATCACATTTACACGTTCATTAATTGATTCTCACGTTCATAAAACTTAGAAGAGTTGTGCAGAAAAGCAAAACGGAGAGCCCACTGGGGGTTCTCCGTTTTGCTTGTGTGGTTTTGAATGTGTTAATCCGTTATTCTGATTTACACATTCACACATTTTGTTATCGTACGATGTCCATCTCGTCAATGAGGTTCTGGGCATTGGCGTATTTGTCGATGACGAAGAGCATGTAACGGCTGTCGAGGCAGATGCAGCGTTGCAGGTTTTCTTCGAAATCGATGTCGCCGCTCATGGCTTCACCGTTGCCGTCGAAGGCCAGACCGATAAGGTTGCCATAAGCATCGAGAACAGGGGAGCCACTGTTGCCACCCGTGATGTCGTTGTTGGTGATGAAGCATGTGGGCAGTTGGCCTTGTGCATTGGCATAGGTGCCGTAGTCCTTGGCAGCATAGAGGTCTTTGAGACGCTGGGGCACGATGAACTCGGTGTTGTTGGGATCCTCTTTCTGCATCACACCTTCGAGAGTGGTGTAGAAATGATAGGTGACACCGTCGCGGGGTTCGTAGGCCTTCACGTTGCCGTAGGTGAGACGGATGGTGCTGTTGGCATCGGGCGACATGAGTTTGCGACCGGCGTTGATTTGCAGGATTCCGTCAACAAAATCGCGGGTGCCGCGGGTCAAGTTATCGCGGTTTTCCTTGGGGATGGACAGATACACCTCGCGGTATTTTTCGAGGATTTCGCTACCGTACTTGTAAATCTCGTCGCGTTCCAGTTGTTTGAGCGTGGGATTCTTGAGAAATTCGTCGAACGCTTTCTGATTAGCGAAGATAGAACGGCTGAAGAGGTGAGCCACCAGGGCATTGAAATTGCCACGGTATTTGCGGTCGGCGGTCTTGAGGCAGTCGGGGATGTATTTGACATTGATGTTGCGGTAGGTGTACTCCATCATGGCAGCCATGAGGCGCTGTTCTACAGCCTCGTCGTAGTCTTTGTAGAACTTGGCGGACATGTCGCGCAAGTCGGCAAGGAGGGCGTCACGCTGGTCGGGATTGTCCTCTTCGCAGATAGCCTTGATGTGGCGGCCGAAAAGTGTGGACTGATAGAGCAGTTCGGGACCTTCGAGCAGGCCTTCGTCCAGATAAGTGACAGCCTCTTGCAGTTCGCGACGGTCGGCATAGCTCTTCTCAATCAAGTTGAGGGCGTTGCGATACTTCGGGTCTTTGTCTAAAGCCCAATCGTAGTACTCCTTCTCAATCTCCTTCTTCAGAGCCATCGTGTTCAGTTTCTTCAAGGCGATATTCTGCTCATTGCTGTACTTCCAGTAGTTGGAGCAACTGGCATACTTGGAGGCATATTTGATTTTGATAGCCTGATCCTTGTTCATCTCTTCGCGAAGGATGTTGATCTTCACGGTGCGGAGTTCGTAGCGCAGCTTGTTGGAGACCTCCATTGTCTCTTTCAAGCCGTAGGAAGTGAGGAAATGGTCGGTTGTTCCGGGGAAGCCGAGCACCATGGCAAAGTCGCCATCTTTCAGCTCGCGGGCGCTGACAGGAAGGTGATGCTTGGGCTTGAGGGGGATGTTCTCTTTGGCGTAAGCAGCGGGTTTGCCGTCGGGAGCGGTGTAGATGCGGAACATTGAGAAATCGCAGGTGTGGCGGGGCCAAGACCAGTTGTCCGTGTCGCCGCCGAATTTGCCCATTGACGAAGGAGGAGCACCCACAAGGCGCACGTCTTTGTAGATAATGTGAACGAAGAGGAAGTACTGGTTGCCGTTGAACATAGGCTTGACGGTGGCGTCGTAGTCGGTGCCACGGGTGGCTTCCTCGGCAATGCGCTGGCTGACATTGCGCACAGCCTTGGCGCGGTCGTCTTCGCTCATGTCGTCGCTGAGGCACTCAAGCACGCGGGCAGTGACATCTTCCATGCGTATCAGAATTGAAGCCGTCAGGCCAGGGTTGGGAAGTTCCTGTGCCATGTTGTAAGCCCAGAAACCATCGCGCAGGTAGTCGTGCTCTACTGTGGAATGTTCCTGCAGTTTGCCGTAGCCGCAGTGGTGGTTTGTGGAGATAAGGCCTTTGTTGCTGATAATCTCACCTGTGCAGAAGTGCCAGAAGGGGCGACCTTCGTTGCCGAGGCCTACGATGGCGTCCTTGATGCAGTTCTGGTTAATGCTGTAGATGTCCTCGGGCGAGAGCTTGAAACCGGCTTTCTGCATGTCGGCATAATTCTTGCCGATGAGCGAGAGGAGCCACATGCCTTCGTCGGCGCGGCTGGTTGCCGGTGCCATGACCATAAGAGCCAGGGTAAGGGTAAGAATGACTTTTTTCATGTTGTTGATGTTTATTATTAATTATATTGCATTTATATTTTTTACATTAATAATAGCGGCTTTGTGCCTAACCAAAAATGCCCCGTGTATGGAGAAAATGGATGCAACATGGTTGTAAATAGTCTGTTACATTTTGGTTAGCACGATACCGACATACCTTCTTTCCTCATCGCCGATGGGGAAAGAACAATGATTTCGAACTGCAAAGGTACGATTTTTTTTTCATACACAGATTTTTTTCTCCATTATCGTCCTTGTGCAGTTGCCGTCGTAGTTCTTGAACATGGGTACCTGAATGCTGCATGCCAGTCCTTTGACTGTTCCGCTGAAAGTTGTTTAATGGTAAGTATCGAAGAACAACCCTTTTTCGACCAAGTCAACAGGTGAAAAAAGATTGTGTTAATGCATGGTTATGGTGAAGAGTGGTTAATGAACGTGTTGATGTGTAAATGTGTAAATCAGATTCACAGATTCGATTTTATTAACAGGATTTTGTCGAAAAGTGAAACCTTTTTTTGGCTTTTACGTATAAGCGAGTAATGAAAAAATGGTAGTTAATAACTTTTTTTGGCAAAAAATGGCAATTATTGGAAAAATAGTTGTATTTTAGCATTCTGAAAAATAGTATGTAAAATGGCTTTAATACTTGGCACAGAATACTGTAAGATGGATTCGAACGGTCGATTCAAGCTTCCGATTGCGCTAAAAAAGCAGTTGGAGACGGAAGATTGCCGTTTTGTAATCCGTCAAGGGTTCACTGCCGAGTGCTTGGAGCTATGGACGTATGCCAGTTTCCAGAATGAGGTGGAAATCCTCCGGAAAGAGTTGAATCCATACAGCATCCGCGATAATCAAATAATGCGTCAGATGATGCGTGCCAATATCGTGGAGTTGGACAGTAACGACCGTTTGATGGTGCCTCCCGAGCGGAAAGCGATAATCGGCGATGCGAAGGAGATAGTACTACAGGCTACCGGCAAGTGTATAGAGATTTGGGAACGTTCGGCATACGACAAGATGAACAGCGAGATTGTGAATTTCGCTGAGATTGTTGACCAAAGACTCGGGCGTAAGGATGACGCCCCAAAAACTATGCTGAATGATGTACCATCTGCCGGTGATGCTCAATGAATGCATCGAGAATTTGAACATAAAGCCTGACGGGATTTATGTGGACGTCACCTTCGGTGGTGGCGGGCATTCGCGTGCTATCTTGTCGCGTTTGGGTTCCGAGGGTCGTTTGTATGCTTTCGACCAGGATGCCGATGCACTGGCTAATGCCTTGGAGGATTCCCGGTTTAAGTTGATACATGAAAATTTCAGATATATGAAGAGTTTCCTCCGGTTGGAGGGGGTGAGGAGTGTTGACGGAATTCTGGCGGATTTGGGAGTGTCGTCGCACCAGTTCGATGTGGCCGAACGGGGTTTTTCCACCCGGTTGGACGGGGAACTGGATTTGCGGATGGACAGGCGACAGGAGTTGACAGCCCGCACGTTGGTGAATAGTGTCGACGAGGCCGAGTTGACGCAGATTCTGCACCTGTATGGTGAGCTGCCCAATGCCCGACAGATGGCCAAGGCAATTTGTCAAGCCCGTTCGGAAGCTGAGATTGTGACAACTTTTGATTTGCGCGAAGCGGTGAGCCGTCATCTGCCTAAAGGAATGGAAAACAAGTATCTGGCCATGCTGTTCCAAGCGTTGCGTATTGAGGTGAACGGTGAGTTGGAGGCTTTGAAGGCTTTGTTGCAACAGGGTGTGGAATTGCTGAGGCCTGAGGGTAGAATGGTGGTGATGTCGTATCATTCGCTTGAAGACCGGCTGGTGAAGAATTTCTTCCGTGCGGGGAATTTCGAAGGTGAGGTGGAGAAGGATTTCTATGGCAATCCTATCGTTCCGTTGGTTCCTGTGAGCCGTAAGGCTGTGATGGCTGGTGACGAGGAGGTGCAACGTAATCCGCGTGCCCGTAGTGCCCGCCTGCGTGTGGCAGAGAGGAACGTGTGAACGTGTTAATGTGTGAATGTGTGAATGTGTGAATGTGTGAATGTGTAAATTGATTAACGAATAATAAATTATACTGGATGGAAGAGCAGGAAAAGAATATGCAGCAAGAGTCTCGACCTGACGAGAAAGCCACGTTGGAACAGTCCGAAGATCGGAAACGTCCCAATTGGTTCTCCCGTATCATGGGTGGCGAGGTGTTGCAGAGCCGGGCGGTTCTGAAGCAGGTGCCGCTGGTGGTGATGCTTTGCTTCTATGCCATCCTGTTGGTGTATAATCGTTACCGCGTGGAGGATCTTACCAAGGAGCGTGCGGCGACTCAGGAGAAGATCACTTATCTCCGTGAAGCCCGGATTGAGTTGCAGAAACGGTATCAGGAGTCGATTAAGATTTCGCATATCGCCGAGATGCTGGAGGGTACGGGGATTGGTATTACGGCGGGCCCGCCGTATGAGTTGGATGCCGACGGCATGGAACGTTACTTGTAGTGTTAATTGATGGCGAAACACCCAAATATATTAGAAATTGGAAGAGAAGAGTCATAATAAAGCTTTGTTCACCAGAATGTTGGTGTTGTATCTGCTTGTCGTAGCCGTGGCGGGTGGCGGGATGCTGGTGTGCACGGTGAACACTCAGGTGGTGAACGGAGAGATGTGGCGTGAGAAGGCGCGTGCCCGTGAGGTGATTAACCGTACGGAGGAGGCACGCAGGGGGACTATCTTTTCGTCGGACGGGAAGGTGCTTGCCACGACGGTGCCTGTTTGCGACCTTTGTCTTGATCTGGGTCGTTGGCCGAAGCGCAACAGCCGTGGAGAGGCGGTGAGGAACAAGGAGGGGAAGGTGGTGATGGAGAGCTGCATTGCCGATGAGAGGGCATGGAAGCAGAATGTGACCAAGGTGTGCCGCATTCTGCATGAGCAGTTTCCGTCGAAGGGTTATGAGTATTATTATAACCGGATTATGCGTGAGTATGCCAAAACGTCGCCGAGCCGCTGTCTGTATGTGGAGCGGAGGGTGCCGTATTCGAAGTGGGATGCTATCCGGAAACTGCCGGGTTGGGGTCGCTGCGTGGTGGAGAAGACTGCCGAGGGGGATGTAAAGAGTTTTGTGCGTGCTCATATCTACGGCA
This sequence comes from Bacteroidales bacterium UBA1208, assembly GCA_002309955.1. GTDB lineage: Bacteria > Bacteroidota > Bacteroidia > Bacteroidales > P3 > Colimorpha. Next base: position 15,720 of record DBXQ01000054.1, on the reverse strand, counting down.
ATATGGGGGAGAATGTGATCGGGTTGCATTACAAGACACCTCAGAGGGAGGGGTACACAGGTTTGGAGGGTTTCTACGACAGTGTGCTGCGGGGTCAGGACGGTCAGTATGTGTGCCGCCGTTTGACTTTGGGGACGTGGATTCCTGTTGAGGATGGGAGCGTGCCGGACGAGGATTCGACGTTGGTGCGCCACCGTGTGGATGGGAAGAGTATTGTGGCAACGATGGATACGCGCTATCAAGATATTGCAGAGAATGCGTTGCGGGGTTCGATGAACCAATATGGAGGCCGGGCGGGTTGCGCTATCCTTATGGAGGTGGAGACGGGCTATGTGTTGGCGTGCAGCAGCCTGACTCGCGATACTTCGGGGCGGCTGAGGGAGAATTTGTGGAGCAATGTGGCTTGCAGCGACAGGTATGAGCCCGGTTCCACTTTCAAGACTGTCGTCATGGTGGCAATGTTCAACGACAAACAGGTGGCTTTAGATACCGCGAAGCGGGTGCAATGCGGAGGAAAGAAACGCTATAGCGCCACGAGTGGCGAGATTAATGCGGGGCACGGCTATACGACAGACACGACTAATCTGGCGGGTGTGCTGGCGCAGTCGTCGAATGTAGGTATGTGCGAGTTGGCATGGGAGTATTACCGTAACCGCCGTGAGGATATGAAAAGGGGGATCGAGGCCGTTTTCTGCTTCGGCAGGATGAATCCCGACCTTGACGTGCTTGAGCCTGCGACACGGGTTGTAAATCTGAATTCGGATCGCGATTTCCTGAATCTGAGTTATGGTTATTCGGCCACAGTGACGCCGCTGCAGCTGATCACTTTTTATAATGCCATTGCGGGCGGTGGAAGAATGGTGAAGCCGCTTTTCTGCCGTGAGATTATCGAGGGTGGCCGTCCGCGGCCGGTGAAGCCTGTGGTGCTAAACCGTCATGTGTGCAGCGAAGAGGTGGCCAAGCAGATGCGTGAAATGCTCGTGGGGGTAGTGAAAAACGGTACGGGCAACAATGTCTATAATGCCGTGTACGGTATCGGGGGCAAGACGGGTACGACGGAAGGCATCAGCGACAAGAGCATTAAGAACTCGTCGTTTGTGGGGTTCTTCCCTGCCGACAATCCCCGCTACACCTGCCTTGTGCTTGTGGAAGGCACAAGCATTGCTGGACGGCACGCCGCCGCACCGGTGTTCAAGAAGATTGCCGACTGTGTGGTGGCTTTCGACGAAGAACTGGGCAGTGTCGACCTACAGGATTCGGGTCGTATGATGCGCCCTGTGGTAACCAAAAGCCGTCGCGGCTCGCTCAAAGCCGTGCACAACCTGCTGGGACTGCCCTTTGCACAGCCCGACAGCGCACGGTTCACCGATTGGACCATATACGACGAGAGCCGGGGAGTGTATGCCGACTATGATGTGCCGAAAGGTCTGGTGCCCGACTGTAAAGGGATGACCGTCCGCGATGCCATGGCGTTGCTGCGTGCCGCGGGTCTGAAAGTCCGTTTCACAGGGCAGGGCAAAGTCGTCAGCCAGACCCCGCAGCCCCGCACACCCGTCAAAAAAAATACAACAATAACATTAGAACTGAAACCATGAAACTGACATCGCTCATAAAGGGAATCGTGCCACTTGTTGCGGTTCAGGTCGACCCGGAAGTCGAAGACCTCTGTTTTGACTCACGCAAGGTGGGGAAAGGGAGCTGCTTTGTGGCGCTCGAAGGAACCGCCGTGGATGGCCATGACTACATCGACAAGGCTGTCGAACAAGGAGCCGTGGCCATAGTGTGCGAGCGTATGCCCCGACAACCGCACAAAAGTGTGGCCTACGTCGTGGTGGACAACAGCCACAAAGCCCTCGGCATCATGGCCGACAACTACTACCAACACCCGTCGCGCAAACTGAAACTTGTCGGAGTCACAGGCACCAACGGCAAAACCACCACCGCCACACTCCTCCACAGCCTTTTCCGTGCCCATGGGTGCCACGCGGGACTACTCTCCACCATCGTTAACAAAATCGACGACGAAGAGATACCTGCCACTCACACCACGCCTGATCCGCTCCAGCTTAACGCCCTTTTAAACCGCATGGTCGAGGCAGGGTGCGAATATGCCTTCATCGAAGTCAGCAGCCACAGTGTGGTGCAGCACCGCATCGGGGGCCTCACCTTCGCTGGGGGGATCTTCAGCAATCTCACCCACGACCATCTTGACTTCCATAAGACCATGGCAAACTACATCGCCGCCAAGAAAATGTTCTTCGACAACCTGCCCCCCGAAGCATTCGCACTGGTCAATATCGACGACCGCAACGGGACAGTCATGGTGCAGAACACCCCCGCACACGTCTATACATATAGTCTGCAACGCATCGCCGACTTCCGTTGCAAAGTCGTTGAACAGACGTTCCAAGGCCTCCTGCTTGAACTCAACGGCCGTCAAGTCTCCACTCAGCTCGTGGGGCGCTTCAACGCCTACAACCTCACCGCCATCTACGCTGCAGCCGTGCTCCTCGGAATCCCCTCTGGCGAAGCCCTGCGGCTACTCAGCACGCTCCACCCCGCTGAAGGCCGTTTTCAATACGTTGCCGGACGGGGAATCACCGCCATAGTGGACTATGCCCACACCCCCGATGCCCTGCAAAACGTACTTGCCGCCATCAACGAAATCCGCAACAAAAGCCAGATGCTCATCACCGTGGTGGGATGCGGTGGCGACCGCGACACCACCAAACGCCCCGAAATGGCAAAAATAGCCTGCGCCATGAGTGACCGGCTCGTCCTCACCTCCGACAACCCCCGCACCGAAAACCCCGAGCGCATACTCGACGACATGGAAGCCGGGCTCGCACCCGACGAGAAGAGTTCTGTAGTGCGCATCACCGATCGCCGTCAGGCAATCAAGACCGCAGTCATCATGGCTCGCCAAGGCGACATCCTCCTTGTGGCGGGAAAAGGACACGAAAAATACCAAGACATCAACGGCGTGAAACATCATTTCGATGACAAAGAAGAGCTCCAGAACCTATTAAGTGACACCTCTGAAAGTGTGAATGTGTAAATTGATTAACGAATTTAAAAGATTAACGAAACTAAAATATTTGCAAAATGCTATATTACCTCTTCGATTGGTTAGACAAGGCATTCGACCTGCCCGGAGCGGGAGTGTTCCAATACATCTCCTTCCGGGCGTCCATGGCTGCCATACTCTCCCTGCTCATCATGCTTTTCTGCGGCAAACCCTTCATCCGTCTCATCAGGCGCAAGTCGATAGGAGAGACCGTGCGCAATCTGGGGCTCGAAGGGCAGAAAGAGAAAGAAGGCACGCCCACAATGGGAGGACTGCTCATCCTTGCGGCGATAGTCGTCCCCACACTGTTGCTGGCCAAGCTGGACAACGTCTACGTTGTCACCATGCTCGTCACAACACTCTGGCTGGGACTTATCGGCTTCATTGACGACTACATCAAGGTCTTTAAAAAAGACAAAGCGGGTATGCCCGGCAAATTCAAAGTGTTCGGGCAAGTCGCTCTGGGATTGGGTGTGGGACTGCTACTCTCCTTCCATCCCGGCATCGCCTCCACAAAGACTACCATCCCCTTCGTGAAAGGCAACGAGTTCGACTATGCATGGCTTATCACGTGGATGGGTGACTGGGCGCAGAACTGGGTTTGGGTGGTCTACGTGTTGGTGGCCATTTTTGTCGTGACCGCTGTCTCCAACGCCGCCAATCTCACCGACGGTATCGACGGCCTTGCCACCAGCACAGCCTCCATCATAGGCGGAGCCTTGGCCATTCTGGCATGGCTCTCCGGCAACATCATCATGGCCAACTACCTCAACATCGTCTACCTCTCCAACATTGGCGAGTTGACAGTCTTCATCACGGCCTTCGTAGGTGCCACACTGGGCTTCCTGTGGTTTAACACCTACCCTGCCGAAATCTTCATGGGCGACACAGGCTCGTTGGCTCTCGGTGGCATCATCGCCGTTTTCGCCCTCCTCATCCGCAAAGAACTGCTGCTTCCCATACTGTGCGGCATATACGTCGTCGAAGACTTTTCCGTCATCTGGCAGAGATGGGGCTGCAAACTCTATCGCCGCAAACACCGCCTGCCGCCTGACGAAGCCGTGCCTGTGCAGAATCGTCCCTTCCTCATGACCCCCATCCATCACCATTATCAGAAACAGGGGCTCCCCGAACCTAAGATCGTTCAGCGGTTCGTCATCATTGGCATCCTGCTCGCAATCGTAAGCATTGTAACCCTCAAACTCAGATAACAAACGTGTGAACGTGTAAATCATATTCAACGAATTAACTCATTAACAAATTAACGCATTCACGAAACACATGAGCATAGAACAACTTGCAAAACAAAGCCGTGACAGGCTGCACGGTAGCCTTGCCACCGTCGACACCGCCCTGCTCCGCCGCATGCGCGACACCACCCTGCGTGATTGCTTCCGTCGTCTCGACGAAACCTCCCATCGCATGGAACCCGTGGCCACCATCCATGGCAAACAATACATTGACGACACCGCTGCCCGCAGCGTAAACGCCACACTCTACTCACTACAGAATACCTCCGGACCCATCGTCTGGATCGCCCTCGGCGGCGACGACACCGCTGACTACCACCCCCTGCTCCCCATAGCGCTGCGCAAAGTGAGCATGCTGGTCTGTGTGGGTTCCCGCAACGGGGCATTGCATAGTTGGTTCGACCCGATTCTCCCCACCGTTGTCGACGCTGATGACATCGCAACAGCCCTCGCCCTTGCCCGTCGCCACCCTGGTCAAAAAAGCCGGATAGTCTTCTCCCCAGCGACACCTCAGGGAGGCGCGACAGCTCTGATTGCACAGCAATTTGTACAGCAAGTAAACGAAATATGAACCTTTTAAATGTGTGAATGTTAATATTTTTAATGTTGAAAAGTTTAATATTTAACGACTTGTATCGTAACAACGGATAAACGATAATAGATGCGACGCAAATTGAACATAATGGCAGGCGACAAGGCGCTTTGGGTGATATTCTTTCTCTTGTCTGGAGTATCGCTCGTGGCCGTCTATAGCACTATCGGGCTTTCTGCTATCAGTGACTTGAATTCAACACCCATGCGGATTTTTTGCCGCCATTTGGGTTTCGTTGTGGCCACCTATATAGCCGTTGTACTGCTCTCCCATGTCAACTATCGTCGGTTTGCCCCTCTTTCCAAATGGGTATTATATCTCTCGCTTATAGCACTCGTTATAGTACTTATCATGGGGACAGACCGTTGGTTGGTGATACCCCATGTTGCGAGGTTCGAACCTTCCGAGATTGCCAAAGTAGCACTTCTTGTCTTCATGTCGTTCAAGATAGCAGTCAACAAAGACCCCGTTGACGACAATCGAACCTTCTTCAAACTTCTCATCCCCGCGTTTATCACCTGTGTGCTTGTCACCCCCGCCAACCTCTCCACAGGCATACTCATCTTCACCTCCTGCTATCTTCTGTTACTTTTCGGTGGCGTAAATCCCAAATTATGGTGGAAATGCTTGTTGATATTACTTGCAATAGTGACCGTGGCCTTTTTGTTCTTCTATTTCGTCGGAAGCCATATCGATGCCGGACGTATACCTACATGGTCTCATCGGCTACAGTCGTGGGTCCACCCCAATCCCGACGAACTCACTCAGGAAAATATGGCTCGCATGGCTGTAGCACGGGGTGGATTCCTGGGTAACGGCATAGGCACTACCATTCATGGACGTCTCATGACACAGGCACACAACGATTTCATTTTTGCCATCATTATCGAAGAGGCAGGACTGCTTTCGGCCATCGGTATATTTGCCCTCTATGCATGGTTTTACTTCCGTTGCATCCGCATTGCAACAGCCTGCAAAGGGCAGTTTGGTAGCCTCTGTGTGGCCGGTATCGGAACACTCATACTGCTTCAAGCCATCATCAACATCAGCGTGGCCGTCGGACTTCTCCCCGTCACTGGGCAGACACTCCCCTTCATCAGCTACGGCGGTTCGGCCTACTTCTTCCTCGGCCTTGGCCTTGGCGTAATCCAGGCAGTGGCATTCGACAACAAAAAGCAAGCCCGGCAACAGAAAAAAGACAGCGACAAACAGGTCTCCCAGCATTCCGACAAACAGACCGACCGAAATGCTGGTGACTCACATACAAATACAAAAACCAGCCCTGAATCCGGGCAGACATCCTTAAATACCCAACAGATATGAAAGCCATCATAAGCGGAGGGGGAACCGGCGGACACATATTCCCCGCAGTGGCTATAGCCAATGCTTTAAAAAAGCGCTATCCTGACGCCGACATCCTCTTTGTCGGAGCCAACGGCCGTATGGAAATGGAAAAAGTGCCTGCCGCAGGCTATCCCATCAAAGGATTGCCCATAGCCGGCCTTCAACGCCAGCTCACCATAGGCAACATCATAAAAAACCTCCAACTCCCCGTTAAAGTGCTGCTCAGCCGACTCAAAGTCCGTGGCATCATTCGTCAGTTCCAGCCTGACATCGTAGTCGGAGTGGGAGGATTCGCCAGCGAACCTACACTAAGCATGGCCTCTCGCATGGGCTACACCACCCTGCTGCAGGAACAAAACTCCTATGCCGGACTCACCAACAAAACCCTTGCCCGCCGAGCCGACTGCATTTGCGTGGCCTATTCAGGCATGGAACGTTTCTTCCCCAAAGAAAAGATAGTCTTCACAGGTAATCCCGTGCGGGCTGACATAGAACAAATGACCGCCACCCGACAGGAAGGCTGCTCATATTTCCAGTTAGACCCCACTTTGCCCGTATTGCTGAGCGTAGGAGGAAGTCTGGGAGCCCGAAGCATCAACCGCATGGTGCTCGATAACCTACAACTCTTTGCCCAAAACAAAGTCCAGATAATCTTCCAGACAGGACGAGCTATGTACCAGGAAGCACGTCAGGCTGTAGAGCAAGCTGGAATAGAGAGATGGGTCAAAGTCCATGAATTCATCGGGAAGATGGATCTCGCCTATGCGGCAGCCCAAGTCGTCATTTCCCGGGCTGGCGCCATAGCCATTTCCGAACTCTGCCTGGTAGGGAAACCTGTCATATTGGTGCCCTCGCCTAACGTCGCCGAAGACCATCAAACAAAAAACGCCATGGCTCTTGTCGAAAAAAAAGCGGCCATCATGGTGCGCGACAACCAATGCCACGACCAAGGACTTCCGCAGGCATTTGAACTATTGCGTGATGCCGACCGGTGTGAACAGATGGGTCAAGCCATCCGCAGCCTTGCCGCACCCCATGCCGCCGACAGCATAGTTGACCAAATCGAAGCCCTGCTCGCCCGCGACAGAAAAAAATAACGAATCATAATGAACATGTGAATGCTAATAAGTTTAATGTTGATAAGTTTAACGATTTGCAACACGGATAAACACATTAACGAATTCTAATTGCTTTTAACAATATGAACTACTATTTTCTTGGCATAGGAGGCATAGGGATGAGTGCAATAGCTCGTTTCTTTCACCAACGCGGCGATGGCGTGAGTGGCTACGATAGAACACCCTCTCCGCTTACCCTGCAGTTGGAACAAGAAGGCATCCCTATTCACTATCTCGACGACCCTTCACTTGTCCCACAGGATGTAGACCTTGTTATTTATACCCCTGCAGTACCGACAGACACTGCCGAGTATCAATACCTGTTAGATAAAGGCATTCCCATAAAGAAACGCTCACAAGTGTTGGGAGAGTTGACGCGTGGCAAAAAGTGTATTGCTGTTGCCGGAACACATGGCAAAACCTCCACCTCTAGTATGATTGCCCATCTTCTCAGTCAAACCGAGATGGGCTGTAGTGCATTCCTTGGTGGTATAGCCAAAAATTTCAACTCAAACGTAGTGGTCAATAACGAAAGCGAATATGTTGTAGTCGAAGCGGATGAGTACGACCGTTCGTTCCTTCAATTAAATCCCTATTGTGCAGTCATTACAGCTACCGATGCCGACCATCTTGACATCTACGGTACCCACGACAATCTTCTCGAAGCCTTCCATCAGTTCGCCTCTCAGGTTGACAAGGATGGTTCCCTTGTTCTTAAGCAGGGTCTTACTCTTCAGCCGCACAATCACAATGGTCATGATGAGCATCACCATGGCTCGCATGTAGAGGGAGTGTTTGCACACATTGAGAGTTATACTGCTCATGGTATCGAGGCCGATTTTTACCCTTGGAATGTACGACATTACAACGGCAATATATTCTTCGATCTCCGTACTCCCAAGGGTGTATTTTACGACATTGAACTACCCAATTCGCCTCTCTATAATGTCGAAAATGCAGTGGCTACTGCTGCTGTTGCTGTCACTTTAGGACTCAATGAGTATCAGATTCGTCATGGTTTCAAGACATATACTGGAGTTTGTCGCAGGTTTGATTATCGCATCAAAACTCCTAATCTTGTTCTCATTGACGATTACGCACATCATCCTCAAGAAATCGCTGCTTGCCTTGAGAGTATACGCTACCTTTATCCAGGCAAGAGGGTTGTAGGCATTTTCCAACCTCACCTGTATAGCCGCACACGCGATTTTGCTGACGATTTTGCCAAAGTGCTCTCTACGCTCGACGAACTCATCATGCTCCCAATCTATCCTGCCCGTGAGAAGCCTATTCTTGGGGTCACTTCTTCTATGGTGCTGCGCAAAGTAGATAGCCTTTCCAAATATCTTTGTACTCCCGACCAAGTAATAGAACTTGTCCCTGCCCTTTGTCCCGACATCGTTGTAACCATGGGTGCCGGTGATATCGACCGCCTTGTACCGCGTTTGGTTGAAGCACTTGTTGCGGATTAAGAATTAACGATTATAACCGACACGACGAATATTAGTTTTTAATTGAAAAGCCGTCACCATGAAGAAGAAAGTCAAAATAGCACCCCTTTGCATCATCCTGCTGCTCGTTGTCTTGATAGTAGCTGCCAACATATGGCGTAGCCGTTCGCAGGTGCGCAATATACGTGTTGATATTGACTATTGTGGTGCCGACACGCTTGTCACCCCCCAACAGGTGGCAGACTTGATTACAGAACGTCTTCCTGACCTGACGACGAAACGCTTATGTGATGTAGATCTCGGAGAGGTGGCTTGCACGGCTGTGGCTTCGCCGTGGCTTCGGAGGTGTGAAGCTGGGACCTCTGTCGGCGGCGCGGTTGTGGTACATGCCGTGCAGTGTAGACCTGTTGTGCGGATCTGTTCCTATGGTGGTGAATATTATCTTGATGACAGGGGCATCCGTGTTCCTGTTAGCAACATAGGCTCTGCCGACGTGGTAGTTGCCAGCGGAAATATACCACCCAAAGGCAAGGGTCTGAGGCATGTGTGGCTATTGGCCAAGTATCTTGACGAGCATGAGCGAATTGCTCCGCTATTCGACCAGATTTATCGCGATGACAAGGGCGATTTGTATCTTACGCCAAAGCTGGGTAAGCATGTAGTGCAAGTGGGCGCGCCCGACGATTTGGATAATAAGTTCCGCAATCTGTTGGCTTTCTATGTTAGAGGGCTTCCACAGACGGGATGGGAGACTTACAGCCAAATCAGTGTAAAGTATAAGGGACAGGTGGTTGGGAAAAGAAGGTGAACGCGATAATGTGTAAGTCGATTAACGAATTAACGTATTCAAAATAAATGCAATTAATAATAAAATAAATACATGTAATTATGAATAAGTATATTGTTGGACTTGATATTGGTACTACTAAGATCGCCTGTTTCATCGGTGAGCGGGCAGAGAAGGACAGGATTCGTATTGTAGGATTCGGCAAGACGGAGTCGGTAGGTGTGGAACGTGGAATTGTGCGCAATATTCGCAGTACGGCTGAGTCTATCCGCCGTGCGGTGGCTGATGCTTCAGAGATGGCTAAGTATGATGTGGAGGAGGTTTATGTAGGCATCGCCGGACAGCACATTAAGAGTCGTTCGAACCAAGGGAGTGTGATGATTCCTGAGGATCATCGGTTGATTGAGAAGTCGGATGTGGATCGTCTCATTGAGGATCAATATCGTATTATGCTTGAGCCAGGCGAGGAGATCATTCATGTCTTTCCTCAGAATTTTATTGTAGATAACGACCAACTTGACCCGGATATTGACCCTGTGGGTGTGGCGGGCAAGTGCCTTGTGGCAAATTTCCATATTGTGACGGGCAATACGGCGAATGTGAGAAATATCCGCGATGCTGTGGCGGAGGCGGGGTTGCGTATCAAAGGGGTGGTGTTGGAGCCTATCGCCTCGGCATATGCCGTGCTGGACGCAGGCGACAAGTCTGCGGGTGTGGCTTTGGTGGATATCGGTGGTGGCACTACAGACATCGCTATTTTCCAGGACGGCATTATCCGTCATACTTCGGTTCTTCCATTGGCGGGGAATGTCATCACGAACGATATTCGCGACAATTGCAAGATTCTGAAACATCAGGCCGAGAGTCTGAAGACGAAATTCGGTTCTTGTTTGCCTTCCAATGTCAGCCAGGACGATATTATTGCCATCCCGGGTATCCGCAACCAGGACCCGCGCGAGATCTATGTAAAGACGTTGGCGACTATTATCAACGCCCGTATGCGCATCATTCTGGAGCAGGTGCAATATGAGATTCAGATGTCAGGTTTTGAGAGCCAGTTGATTGCGGGTGTGGTTCTGACGGGAGGTGGTGCCAGATTGAAGCATATCAAGGAGTATGCAGAGCTGATTACGGGTATTGACACGCGTATTGGCATGCCTGACGAGCATCTTGATATGCAGGGGAGTGCTTCGTTCGAGGATTTGAGTCATCCTATGTATGCCACGGGTATTGGTTTGGTCATCTATGGTATTCTTGAGGCTGAAACGAAAGAGCGTGAGCAGTCAGAGAAAGTTAGTGAGGCTAAGCCAGAGCCGGCACCTGAGCCTGAGGAACAAGAGCTACCAGTCGACAAGAAGAAGACCAAGTCGGAAAAGACGAAAAAGAAGTCTCTTTCGACTGATGCACGCAATTTTAGCAAATCGATTACCGATTGGCTAACCCGCAATTTCACTGAGGATGGCCTGAACGAATAGATGCTGTTGATAACGTGTTGATAAACCTTTTCACCGTGAGGGTCTCTGTTTGGAAATAAATTTGTAATTTTACAAATTGAAATTGAAATTGGAAATACCATATAACGATATAAGTGATAATAATTTATAATATTTCTACATATGCCCGATTCGCAAATAATTACTTTTGATTCGCCCATTGAACAGTCGTCGTACATCAAGGTTGTGGGTGTAGGCGGCGGCGGAAACAATGCTGTGAACCACATGTACCGCAAGGGTATCTCTGGGGTTGACTTCATTGTGTGCAATACGGATATGAAGGCTCTGAAGGGCAGCCCTGTGCCCAACAAGCTTGTGCTGGGTCACGAGGGTTTGGGTGTGGGAGGCAGACCGTTGAAGGCACGCAAGGCCGCGGAGGAACGTGAGGCTGAGATTAAACAGTTGTTTGAGTCGAATACCAAGATGGTTTTTATCACTGCCGGTATGGGTGGTGGTACGGGTACCGGTGCCGCTCCGGTTATCGCTCGTTTGGCCAAGGAGATTAAGCTCCAGGGCGAGGATGAGGACGACCCGACCCAAATTCTGGTGGTGGCTGTTGTGACTACGCCGTTTCTATTTGAAGGCTACCGTCGCATCCAGCAGGCTCAGGAGGGTGTCGAAGAGTTGCGTAAGTATGTGGATTCTATTTTGGTTATCAATAACGAGAAGTTGCGTTCGTACGGCAATTTGGTGATGACCGACGCATTTGCCATGGCTAACGATGTACTGCTGACGGCTGTGAAGGGTATTGCCGAGATTATCACACTGAATGCTTATGTGAATATTGATTTCCGTGATGTGTATACGGTAATGGAGGGCAGTGGCACGGCTTTGATGGGCATTGGCGAGGGCGAAGGCGAGAACCGCGCCCGCCAGGCTGTCGAGGAGGCCACGACTTCTGTTTTGTTGAACGATAACGACATTGCCGGTGCGAAGAATGTACTGCTGAATTTCTCGTTCGGTCCCGACCATGAGATTACGATGGACGAGATGGGCGAGGTGGCAGATTATATAACCTCGAAGACCGGCAGTATGGAGACCAATGTCATTTGGGGCATGGGTTCGGACGATACTCTCGGTGACAAGGTGAAAATTACGCTTATCGCCACCGGTTTCGAGCAGCGCGACAGGGAGGATCCGGTTGTGCATGTGCTTAAGGAGACTCCCAGCAAGCCAGAGACGGCTCCTGTCGATTTGAAAGAACCGACTCTGCTGCAGCGTCAACCCTCCGATGAGCCCGGCAATGGGTCTGACGGTCGCATGGAGAACCGTATACAGCGGATGCCCGACTATGTACCGCCTGCAATCGAGACGGTAAAGACCCCATCGGTCACTTCGCCTCAAGGTTTGGAGAAACCCACCACGACCGATGGTGAGACACATGTCACCCGCGGCAAGGTGTTCACTCTCGACGACGACCCCGAGCAACCTGCTGCAAAACGCAAAGAGTCTGTTAATGATTCAGATGACGGCATTCGTTTGCAAACACATGCCCCTATTGAACCTGTAATGAAGACTCGTGAGGTGCAACAGGAGACAGAGAGACTGGCCGGGTGCCGAATCGAAAAGACGGTTTCGGTTGGCGAGTCGCCTGTTGCGGGTGAGTCGCAGGACAGAGACCGGTCGCTTGATATCTTGGCCATCGACAGGGCTGAACGGATCAAGGCTATCCATAATTTGCTGCGTAATGACGTAAACGGTCCCCAGAAGGTGGAATCAATGACGTTTGACCAAATGACGGGAAAAACGAATTATGATTTGCAGCAGAAGGAGGGTCCGGTGTATTCATCGCAGTCGGAAGCTACAAATTCGTCTGTTGCATCGGACGGCAGTGTGCGTCCCAACACTTCCCTTTTCGGATTGCCCGACTGATTGATACGGCTTTGATTAGTATTAAAGGAAAGAAATCGAAGAAAGCGTGGGGCATGCTTTGCGGTGTGCTGGCGGCGGTGTGCTATGGCACCAATCCGCTGGGTGCATTGAAGTTGTATGCCGAAGGGATGTCAACGGGTTCGGTGTTGTTCTATCGTTTCGGTTTGGCGTGGCTTATCATGTCGGCAGTGTTGTTTTTCCGTCACGAGTCGTTGCGGGTAACTCGTCGCGAACTGAAGGTGTTGTTAGGGTTGGGTCTCTTGTTCACGGCTTCGTCATTGACGCTCTATCTCAGTTTCCGGATAATGGATGCGGGTGTGGCTTCGACAATCCTCTTTACCTATCCGGTCATGACGGCTGTCATCATGGCTCTGTTTTTCCATGAGCGGGCAAACGGGGTTACGATAGCGTCGATTGTGTTGTCGTTTATAGGTGTGGCATTGCTTTATTGTGGCGACGGCAGCGCAGTGTTGCCGTTAGGCGGTGTGGTGCTTGTGCTACTTTCGGCACTCACTTATGCTGTCTATATCATTGTAGTAAACCGCAGCAGGTTGCATCTGTCTCCATTTAAGATTAATTTCTATGTATTGCTGTGTTGTGCGTTGGGGATGGTGGCGTTTTCGCTGTTGAGTGGCGAGCCCATTGCACTCCCCCACGGTGCCACGAGTTGGTTTTATGTGGCGTGGTTAGCCACGGTTCCGGCCATCATGGCTTTGGTATTGCTTGTGTATGCGGCACGCTATGCGGGGTCTACCACGACGGCCATTCTTGGGGCACTCGAGCCTTTGACGGCAGTGTTGATAGGCATCTTTGTGTTTGGCGAAAGGCTCACGAGCTGGCTTGTGGCAGGTATCGTGCTGATTCTGGCGGCGGTGGTGTTGGTGGTCTCGGTGCAGGGGAAGTCAAAGGTGGAAAGTGAATGAATGTGTAAACGTGTTAATGTGTAAATCAATTAACGAATTAACACATTTACGAGTTCACGAATTCAAAAGATTAACGAATTAAAGGTATATGGAACGTATTGCAGCATTGGTTTCGGGGGGTGTGGACAGTTCAGTAGTGGTGCATCTGCTTTGCGAGCAGGGGCGGAAACCTGATATTTTTTATATCCGTATCGGCAATGAGGACGACGGTGATAGCGGGGCTGGGGTTTTGCAGGGGTATCTTGACTGTCCCGCCGAAGAGGATATCGAAATCACTCAGTTGATTGCCAAACGGTATGGGTGCCGTTTCGAGGAGGTTAATCTGCACCGCGAGTATTGGGACAATGTGGTTGCCTATACGATTGACTCGGTGCGCCGGGGGTTGACCCCCAATCCCGACGTGATGTGCAATAAGTTGATTAAGTTCGGGGCTTTCGAACAACGCCGCGGACACGATTATGATTGGATCGCCACGGGTCATTATGCCACGACGGAGAGGATTGAGGGAGTCCCGTTCCTCGCCACGGCAAAGGATCCTGTAAAGGATCAGACTGATTTTTTGTCGCAGCTGGACTGCCAACAGATTGGCAAGCTGATGTTCCCTATCGGCCACATGATGAAGAACGAGGTGAGGGCTATAGCCCATGAGGCTCATCTGCCCAGTGCGGACCGCAGAGATTCGCAGGGTATCTGTTTCCTCGGCAAGATTAACTATAATGATTTCCTGCGACGGTATCTCGGTGAACGGGAAGGGAAGATTGTGGAGTTAGAAACAGGGCGCGTGCTGGGCACGCACAGGGGCTATTGGTTCCACACGATAGGTCAGCGCAAAGGACTGTTTTTGAGCGGGGGACCTTGGTTTGTGGTGAGGAAAGATATTGAGGAGAATGTGCTTTATGTGTCACAGGGCTACGACCCCGATACGCAGTATGGGAATGTGATCAATCTGCTGGGTTTCCATTTCCTGACAGGTGACTTGTGGGGTGAACGCTTGGAGCAGGGGGAGACGGTGGATGTGAAGTTCAAGATCCGTCATACTCCCGATTTCGCTCAGGGACATTTGATGCGCACTCCAGAGGGATATCGGATTGAGTCGGACGTGCGTGTGCAGGGCATTGCTGCAGGTCAGTATGCCACTATCTACGACAACGACGCCCATTTAGTTGTGGCTTCGGGCATGATTGCCGTTTAGTTCTGTTGACAAATTTAACCCAAATCGGTCATTAG
>DBXQ01000054.1:291-486 GCA_002309955.1 Bacteroidales bacterium UBA1208 | reverse complement strand
CCACTCTGGCATAAAACCTAATGACCAATTTGGGTTTAATGTTGATGGATTTTAATGTTGATTTGTTTAACCCCAATCGACCATTAAGCTAAGCCAGCCTCCGACTGAGGCCGTCTAAGAGCAAAGCGGATACATGTGAAATGGACAGGCTGATAATAACCGTTTTGTCCTGTTTTCCGTCTCGGTGACCGATAT
>DBXQ01000054.1:0-251 GCA_002309955.1 Bacteroidales bacterium UBA1208 | reverse complement strand
CCCATCGTTCTCCCATCGTTCTCCCACAGAGAAAGGAGAAATGGGGGTAGAACAAGGGGGCAGATAAGCCAAATTGGGGGAGGGTAGGCCGATGTGAAATATCTTGATAATGTCTAAATGACCGATTTGGGGTGTGGCGGTGGATGAATTGAAAATGAGGATTATGAGTAGTTTTTTTTCGTGACGGGTTGTTTGGGGGATTGACGGGGGCGAGCGGCTGTGGTCAGTGGGTGAAGACGTATTGCAGGATG
>DBXQ01000022.1 GCA_002309955.1 Bacteroidales bacterium UBA1208 | reverse complement strand
GTGGCCGAGTTCTTCAGCTTCGGTACGAACGACTTGACTCAGATGACCTTTGGTTTCAGCCGCGACGATGTGAACGCTATCGTGAAGACTTATATCGACGAGAAGATTATCCCCGCTGATCCTTTCAACAACTTTGACCGCGAGTGCGTAGGTGAGTTGGTGAAGATAGGTATTGAGCGTGGCCGTAGCACACGCGCTAACCTGAAATGCGGTGTGTGTGGTGAGCATGGTGGCGACCCGACTGCCGCTGAGTTCTTCTACAAGAACGGTATGAACTATGTCAGTTGCAGCCCGTTCCGCGTTCCTGTGGCACGTCTTGCCGCCGCTCAGGCCGCTATCAAGGAAGAGAGAGAAAAAAAGTAAGAATATAATACATAAAAAAATAGACTACAATAAACTATGGTAATCAAAGTGTGTGTCGGCAGTTCCTGCCACCTGAAGGGTTCGTACGAAGTCATCGAAGCTTTCAAGGAGGTGCTGAAAAAGTACGACGTTGAAGATGTGATTGATCTGCAAGCCAGTTTCTGTCTCGGTCACTGCGCTTTGGGTGTCACCGTGGCGTGTGACGGCATGGAGCCTGCAGAGCGCGGTCCACAGGTGGAGGAGACACCTGACGGATTCTTCCTGCATAGTGTCAACGCTGGCAACGTCGAGGAACTGTTTGCCAAAGAAATCTATCCCAAACTATTTTTGAACTAATCATCTAACTGACAATCATGTCTGAATATTTAGAATTTAAAACTGTACAATGCAAAGACTGCTATCGTTGCTTGAGAGAATGCCCGGTGAAGGCCATTAATATTAAGGATCACCATGCACAGATCATTGAGGAACATTGCATCCTGTGCGGTCACTGCACAAAGGTGTGCCCGCAACATGCCAAGATAGAGCATAGCGAGTTGCCAGTGGTGAGGGAACTGCTGAAAAGCGGAGTCCCTGTGGCCGCTACGGTGGCACCGTCGTTCATCAGCAGTTTGTGCCAGGAGGATTTCTCTATATTGCGCATTGCGCTGGCCAAATTGGGTTTTGCAGTTGCCGAGGAGACCGCCGTGGGGGCGCAGGCCGTCACGGAAGAATACAAAAGGTTATTGGCCACAGGCGACATGCGGAACTTCATCACTTCGGCCTGTCCGGCAGCCTGCCGTCTGATACAGATGTACTACCCCAAAGCTCTCCCTTATCTCGCCCCAGTAGACTCGCCCATGGTGGCACACGCTAAGATGCTGCGCCGCAACGCTCCTGAGCTTAAAGTGGTTTTTATCGGCCCCTGCATTGCCAAAAAACGCGAGGCCGACGAACATGCCATCGATGCCGTCATCACTTTTGATGAACTGCTTCAGCTCTTGGAGGAGAACAATATTGACCTTAAAAACATGAACCGCTTAGCAGTGGGTGACGTAAGCACCATTGCCAACCGCGCCAAAGCTTATCCTGCCACCCAGGGCATCATACGTTCGTTTGATGCCCTGCCGGAGGGATACCGGTATATGTCGGTGGACGGAGCTGACCGTATTGCCGACGTGCTGGAGAACATAGAGTCGATGGACCATATGTTCATCGAGATGAATATTTGCCCCGGTGGCTGCATCAACGGTCCCTGCTCCATTGCTCACGATGGCGGCATGATCAAGGCCGAGGCCGACATTGACCGTTATGTGGAGTTGGAAATGGCCACACGCAAACATCTGCCTGCCCCGGATGCAGGGGTGTCACTGTCCTATGCCCATCCGCGTCTGCGTGCCAAGAGCCGTCCGGCTACGGAGAAAGAGATTGAAGATGTGCTGCATCGCACCGGCAAGTTCACCAAGGCCGATGAACTGGACTGCGGAGCTTGTGGTTATCACACCTGCCGCGAGAAGGCGTGGGCTGTTGTGAACGGCTATGCCGACATCGACATCTGTCTGCCGTATATGCGCAAGCGGGCTGAGAGCCTGGCAGTGGACATTGTTCGCAACTCGCCTGAAGGCGTGATGATTGTCGACCCTGACATGAATATTGTCGACATCAACACGTCGGCCATGAAAATGCTCGGTCTCAGCGGTACTCCTGAAAACGTTGTGGGTCGTCCGGTGGCCGAGAGCTTCCAGCCCATCGACTTCTACAATGCCTATACGAAAAAGCAGCGTGTGGAGAACCCGCAACTGCATGTGACCGCCACTGACCGCTATCTGAGCCTCACCGTGAGCATGCTTAGCGAGCAGAACCTGCTCTTTGGACTGATGAAGGATATTTCCGACATGGTGAACTACGATAAGAAGTTGGAGAAAGTGCGTATGGACACCATTTCCACCACCGACGACCTCATCATGAAGCAAATGCGTGTGGCGCAGGAGATAGCTTCGCTGTTGGGCGAGACTACTGCCGAGACCAAGGTCGCGTTGCTCAAACTGAAAAAAACGCTCTCCGACGGCCAGGGAGACCTGGGTGTCGACGGACGACCGACCGACTGGAAAACCGCTAAAGTATGAAACAGCTCTGTGTTGATTACGGATATACTTCGCTGAACCATTATGGCGAGGAGCTCTGCGGCGACAACGTGGAGATGTGCGTGTGTGACGGTTGGACAACACTGGTTTTGGCCGACGGTTTAGGCAGTGGTGTGAAGGCCAACATCCTCTCTACCCTGACGAGCAAGATTCTTTGCACAATGACCGCCGGAGGCGCCGAAATGCAGGACTGTGTGGAGACCATCATTCAGACTTTGCCAGTGTGTAAAGAACGTCAGGTGGCCTACAGCACCTTTTCCGTGATTCATTTGAACGACTACGGAGAGGGACATCTGTTTGAATTCGACAATCCAGAGGCCATTTGGTACCACAATGGTCATACCACCAATTTTCCCAGAACTGAGTTGGAAATCTGCGGTAAGAAAGTCTATTATACTGAACTGCATCTTGATTCGGGAGATCTGATTTTTGTGATGAGCGACGGAACGATACATGCCGGTATTGGACAGATGCTCAATTTTGGCTGGCAGCGCAAAGAGATTATGGAGCATTTAGACCACTATATCGATGCCCATATGTCTGCCCGTGCCGCCGCCTGCCTGTTGGCATCGGCCTGCAACGACTTGTATTTAGACCGTCCTGGGGACGATACCACGGTTGCCGCCGTTCGCCTGCGTCCGCGTTGCGAGACCCATATCATGGTAGGCCCGCCGGTGGACAAGGAAAAGGATGCCGAATACGTGAAACGCTTTATGGAGGGTGCCGACAAACGCATCGTTTGCGGTGGCACCACCTCACAGGTGGTGGCCCGTTGCTTGGGACGTGAGCTTAAGACCAGTTTTGATTTTCCCGACAAGGAAGTGCCACCCATAGGTTTCATTGATGGAATTGATTTGACAACGGAAGGTGTCATCACCCTGCGCCGCCTGCTGGCACTGTCGGAGAAGTATGTCTCGAACAGAGATCTTACTCCCAAGACTTACACCAAGAAGGACGGTGGTTCGCTGTTGGCAAATATCATCTTTGAGGAAGCCACCCACATTGTCTTCTTTGTGGGACAGAACGTCAATGCAGCCCATGCCGGATTGGAGATAGACATCACGATGAAGCTCAAACTTGTAGAACATCTGGCCGAAAATCTGCGCAAGATGGGTAAGCTTGTAACGGTAAACTATGATTGAAAATGGAACAAAAACTATTTGATACTAACGTACAGTGGATTAAATACCAGGTGCTCAAGGAGGTCATCAAGCGGGCTTACGAGGGCGGTCTGGAAAATGCATATACTATACCGCGCACCATCGCCCCAGGCCCCAAGCCTGACACCCGTTGCTGTATACACAAAGAACGTGCCGTTCTGATGGATCGTGTGCAGTTGGCTATGGGTGGCGATAAGGATAACCCTAATGTGGTGGAGGTACTCTACGAAGCCTGCGATGAATGTCCCGCTGGCGGTATGATGGTCACCGACGTGTGCCGCGGTTGTTTGATGCACTCCTGCAAAGAGGTGTGTCCCAAAGATGCCATTACCATCGTCGACCATCGTTGCCACATCGACAAGTCGAAGTGCATCGAGTGTGGTAAATGCGCAGCCGCATGTCCCTATAGTGCTATCATCGCCCAGAAACGTCCTTGCATCAAGAGTTGCAAAGTGAAGGCCATCAGCATCAATGAGGAGGACAAGGCTGTGATTGACAACGACAAGTGTATCGCTTGCGGGGCATGCATAGTGAGTTGCCCGTTCGGTGCCATCAGCGACAAGAGTCTGGTGCTCGACATTATCAAGATGTTGAAAGAATCGGAAAATAATACCCGTTATCGCTGCTATGCTGTCATCGCACCAGCCATTGTCAGCCAGTGCCGTTTCGGCCGTATTGAGCAGGTGGTCACTGCCATAAAGAAACTTGGTTTTCACCAAGTGGTAGAAGCTGCCTTGGGCGCCGATATTACTCTTTACAACGAGGCCTACGAATTCAAGGAGAAAGCCGAAGTTAGTGAGGCTCCTGTGATGACCACTTCGTGCTGCCCGGCTTTTGTGCGTTTTGTGGAAAATAATTTTCCCGAATTAAAAGATGCCATCTCGTCGTCGGTATCGCCTATGGTGATGACGGCCAAACTCATCAAGCATAGCGATCCTAATGCCAAGGTGGTCTTCATTGGTCCCTGTGCCGCAAAGAAATTCGAATACACACTGGAGAAAACAGGTGGCATGATTGACAGCGTGATGAGTTTCGAGGAGCTGCAAGCCTTTGTCGATGCCCGCGGTATCGATACCACACAGTGCGAGGACACCATTCTGGACAATGCCTCGTTCTACGGACGTATTTTTGCCAAAAGCGGAGGTCTGGCACAAGGTGTGGCCGATGTGGCCAAGTCACTCGGAGTGGATGGAGTGAAACCTTGTGTGATGAATGGCATTGACCAGTGTCGTCAGCATTTGACGTTGCTGCGTGCCAAGAAAGAGACAGCCAACTTCTTTGAGGGCATGGCTTGCGACGGAGGCTGTGTGGGAGGTCCGCTCAGTATCACCCGCTCTCCGCGCAACGTGTTTGATGTGGACAAGTACGGCAATTCAGCCAAGGAGAAGAACATTGACGGATCGGTTAGATTGTATAAAATGACCATGAGTAATGAATAACAATTAAATACATATGGATATGAACGATAAAATCAAGAAGGACCTCGAAGCGATGGGTATTACCGGTGTGAAGAATATTCACTACAACCCCTCGTATGAAGATTTGTTCAAGTTCGAGATGGACCCCAGCCTGACGGGCTATGACAAGGGTCAGCTCACGGAACTGGATACTATCAATGTGATGACAGGTATCTATACAGGACGCTCGCCTAAGGACAAATACATTGTCATGGACGAGAACTCGAAGAACACCGTGTGGTGGAACTCACCTGAGTATCCCAACGACAACCATCCCATGAGTGAGGAGGTATGGGCTCAGATGAAGGATCTTGCCAAAAAGGAACTCAGTGGCAAGGATCTCTTTGTTGTGGACGCTTTCTGCGGAGCCAACAAGGACACCCGTATTGCAGTTCGCTTTATTATGGAGGTGGCATGGCAGGCTCACTTTGTGACCAACATGTTTATCAAGCCCACCGCTGAGGAACTCAAGGAGTTCAAACCCGGTTTTACCGTTTATACCGCCTCGAAAGCCAAGGTGGAGAACTACAAGGAGCTGGGATTGAACAGCGAGACTTGTGTGGCATTCAATGTCAGCAGCCGTGAGCAGGTGATTTTGAACACATGGTATGGCGGCGAGATGAAGAAGGGCATGTTCTCAATGATGAACTATTACCTGCCCTTGCAGGGCATTGCCTCGATGCACTGCTCGGCTAATACCGATATGCAGGGCAAGCACACTGCCATCTTCTTCGGTTTGAGCGGCACCGGTAAGACCACACTGTCGACTGACCCGAAGCGTCTGCTGATTGGCGACGACGAGCATGGTTGGGACGATGAAGGTGTCTTCAACTTCGAAGGCGGCTGCTATGCCAAGGTGATCAACCTTGACAAGGAGAGCGAGCCTGACATTTACAATGCCATCAAACGCAATGCCCTGTTGGAGAACGTGACTGTTGATGCTGCCGGCAAGATTGACTTCAAGGACAAGAGCGTTACGGAGAACACCCGTTTGAGCTATCCGATCGATCATATAGAGAAGATTGTCCAGCCCATTTATGGTAAGAGTGCCGGTCCTGTGGCAGAGAATGTGATTTTCCTCAGTGCGGACGCTTTCGGAGTGCTGCCTCCTGTCAGCATTCTGACTCCCGACCAGTGCAAGTATTACTTCCTGAGTGGTTTCACTGCCAAGCTGGCTGGTACCGAGCGTGGCATTACCGAGCCTACGCCCACTTTCAGTGCTTGCTTTGGCCAGGCATTCCTTGAGTTGCATCCCACGAAGTATGCCGAGGAACTGGTGAAGCGCATGGAGAAGAGCGGNNGGTGCCAAGGCTTATCTGGTCAACACGGGCTGGAACGGCACAGGCAAGCGTATCTCCATCAAAGACACCCGTGGTATCATCGACGCTATTCTTGACGGTTCGATTGAGAAGGCTCCGACCAAGAAGATTCCTTATTTTGACTTTGAGGTGCCGACAGCATTGCCCGGTGTCGATCCGAAGATTCTTGACCCGCGTGACACTTACGGTTGTGCCTGTGAGTGGGAGACAAAAGCAAAAGACCTGGCTTCCCGTTTCATCAAGAACTTCGAGAAGTTCACTTACAATGAAGCAGGAAAGGCTTTGGTTTCTGCCGGTCCCAAACTGTAAAATAGTATAATCGCGAATTGTGAATTGCGGTACGGGACCCCAAAGCCTCGCATACGGCAATTCACAATTTGCTTGTTTTTTCGCTCAAAAAAAATCTGGTATGAGAAAGTTACTTGCTGCCGTATTGACTATTGCAACCCTTTTCGGAGCCGTTCCGGCTCAAACAAAAAAAATCACATTGGAGGACATCTGGATGCGTTCGACGTTCCGGCCCAATGGCATTTCATCTATCCGTTCGATGCAGGATGGTGAGCATTACTGTGTGCTGACCCGTTCAGGCATTGAGAAGTATAGCTATAAGACAGGAGAGAAAGTGGGCGTTGTGTGCGCTTTTAGTGACCCCATGCGCAAGAAAGTGCGTCCGATGCCTCCCATTGAGTCGTATGAGTTCTCGGCGGATGAACAGAAGATTTTGCTCAGTGCCGAGTTTGAACCCATATATCGTCACAGCGGTGTGAGCACGTATTATATCTATAATGTGGCTGACGGTGAGATGGAATGCATTACACGCGGAGGGAAACAACGTCTTACCACCTTTTCGCCTGACGGCAAGATGGTGGCATATGTGCGCGACAATAACCTGTATGTGATGGCATTGGGATCGCAGAAGGAAACGGCTGTCACCACAGACGGGAAGTTCAATGAGATAATCAACGGTACGACCGACTGGGTGTATGAGGAAGAGTTTGGCATTACACAGGGTTTCTACTGGTCGCCCGACAGTAAGAAGATAGCATTCTATCGTTTCGACGAGAGCAAGGTGAAGCAGTATTCCATGCAGATGTGGGGTGAGTTGTATCCCGAAAATTATACATATAAATATCCAAAGGCTGGCGAGGATAACTCGGTTGTGGATGTGATGGTGTATGATTTGGAATCGCAGAAGACGATGAAATTGAACATCGGGAGTCAGAACGACCAATATATGCCCCGTATGCAATGGACACAAGACCCCAATACGCTTGCCATGATGCGCATGAACCGGTTGCAGGACAAGATGGAGCTGTTGTTGGCTGATGCCACTACGGGTGCCATCCGTACCCTCTACGTTGAGGAGGATGATGCCTATGTGGAAGTGCCAGAGACATGGATGTTCCTGAAGGATGGGAAGCACATGTTGCTGACAAGCGAGAAGAATGGGTATAACCATATTTATATGTACGATTTGAAGGGTAAGCTGGTCAAACAGATTACTGACGGTTTCTATGATGTGGTGACGATTTGTTCGGTTGACGAAAAAGCAGGAGTGATTTATTACCTTTCGCACGAGACATCGCCAATAAACCGTGAATTGTATTGCATTGATTTCAATGGTAAGAAGAAAAAGAGACTGAGCGAGAGAGAGGGATGGTATAGTGCCAGTTTCAGCGCTACAAGCAAGTATTATATCAGCACGTTCACTGATGCCAACACGCCTCCGATTTATACGCTCCATACCAGTAATGGGAAATTGCTTAAGACCCTTCAGGACAATGCCGACCTGCAGCAGAGAATGAAAGAGTATGGGGTAGGGAACAAGACTTTCGGCACGTTGACTACGACGTTGGGTACGGAGCTGAACTATTATATTATCCTGCCTCCCGATTTCGATTCGAGCAAACAGTATCCCTTGTTCTTCTATGTCTATGGCGGTCCGGGCAACCAGCAGGTGACGAACAGCTATGGCTATAGCGATTATTATTGGTTCCACATGCTTGCACAGCATGGCTATGTGGTGGCCTGTTTTGACGGTCGCGGCACTGGTGGCCGAGGAGCCCATTTCAAAAAGATGACATATAAGAATCTGGGCAAAATGGAATGTGAGGATGCAGTGGAAGCAGCCCGCTGGTTTGGCAAAAAGAAATGGATTGACGAGAGTCGCATCGGTATCTTTGGCTGGAGTTTTGGCGGTTATCTGTCGACACTTTCCATCTTGAAAGGACATGAAGTGTTCAAGAGCGCTATCGCTGTTGCCCCGGTCATCACATGGCGCTATTATGACAATATCTATACAGAGCGGTTCCTGCAACGCCCGCAAGATAATGCCCGTGGATATGACGACAATTCTCCTTTGAACTTTGCTCACCTATTGAAAGGTAACTATCTCTTGGTGCATGGTACGGGTGACGACAATGTCCATTTCCAGAATGCAGTGGATATGGTCACGGCACTGGAGGCTGCTGGGAAACAATTCGAGTTCCGTATCTATCCCAATAAGAACCACAGCATTTATGGAGGTAATACCCGTTTGAACTTGTATGAATTGATGACAGATTTTATCTACCGTAAACTATAAAAACAGAAAAAAATCATTAATCCAAAAAAAAGTCGTATTTTTGCACGATTTTATTTAAAACGATATGAAGAGATTTTTGATAGTATTGACCATGGTCACGGTCTTCGCTACAACGGCGCAGGCGCAATTCCTCAATTTTGGAGTGCGTGTGGGCACGGGTTTTGCCACACATGTTGATGATTTGGCTGATAACTCCCCAATATTGGCTGCCAATGTGGGGGGCTTTGTTACCTATGGATTCACTCAATCCGCCTCGATGTTGGCAGATGTCTTCCGTTTGCAGACGGGAGTGAATATCATACGCCGTGGCTGCAAATTTCAAGAAGTGCTTGAGATGGCCATGTCGATCCGTGAAGGTTCGTATGATGCATGGTATGCACAGATACCTTTATTGGCAACCATACGTTATGAATTGCCTATTCGTGAACCGGGACATTATGCTCTCTTGTCTGTGGGACCGGCTGTTAGTATTGGAATGATTGGCACTGTGAAAGATAGGAAATTCACTCGTGGATTGCCTCAAGGAGATTGGAACTATCTTAAAAACGAATCGGCTTTCAACGTGATGAACAGGATAGATGCCAACCTGCTGTTTGGTGTAGGTTATGAGTATCAAGATCTCTCTATCATGCTTCAGCTTGATTATGGCTTTATGGCTGTTACTGAGACACCGGATGCCATTGAGTCTTTGAATGGTGCCAATGCCAAAGTCCCCATGGGAAACAATATGGCATTGCTGCTTACGGTGGGGTATCAGTTTCCTTTCAGATAGACAAGATTATATAAGAGATACATTAAAAACCAGCGGAAATTTTCCGCTGGTTTTTTTATCCCAAATCGGGCTTTAGTTGGGTTAATGGGATGGAGTGTGTGAGGATAGGCAAGGATGATATAGGACTCGGCAGGATGAATGAAGAAGCTTTTGTGTGTTGAGGGTAGGAAGATGTTTGGCTCTTCCGATAAATGCGTAGG
>DBXQ01000102.1:26574-96220 GCA_002309955.1 Bacteroidales bacterium UBA1208 | reverse complement strand
ACCAACTGAGCTATTTCCGCATTATGCTTTACCACTATTTCAAGCACCTCTCTGCCTTCAAAAGCGGGTGCAAAAGTACGAACTTTTTTTGAATTGAAGAAATTTTTTTTATTTTTTCTTGACAATATTTTTTATCTCATTCAACTTCAATAAAGCTTCTATTGGTGTAAGTGAATCAATATCAATATCCAACAATTTGTCTCGAATTTCTAACAATGTTGGGTCATCAAGCTGAATAAAACTAAGTTGATAGCCTGCATCAGGGCTATTTTTAGCCTCATTTTTCTTCTTTTTTTCTATTTTTGGATTCAAATCTGATATCTTTTCACTCTTCGATTCGAGCAGCTCAAGCATACTGTTTGCACGCTTTAAAACCTGCGCCGGCATACCTGCCATCCGCGCCACATGAATGCCAAAACTGTGCTCGCTCCCACCCATCTCCAGTTTCCGAAGGAAAATAACCTTATTGGCCACTTCACGTACAGAAATATGATAGTTTTGAATCCGTTCGTACTGATCTGCCATCTCTATAAGTTCATGGTAATGGGTGGCAAACATCACTTTGGCACGCGCCTTGGGATAATTGTGGAGATATTCGGTAATAGCCCATGCTATGGAAATACCATCGTAGGTTGATGTTCCTCGCCCAATTTCATCAAGCAGTACAAGACTCCTGTCAGATATATTATTAAGGATACTCGCTGTTTCGTTCATCTCTACCATAAACGTCGATTCTCCCGAAGAAATATTGTCTGACGCACCCACACGGGTGAAAATTTTGTCCACTATACCTACGTGAGCTTCCTTGGCAGGGCAGTAACACCCGATCTGAGCCATCAGAACGATGAGTGCTGTCTGTCTAAGCAAAGCTGATTTACCAGACATATTGGGACCCGTGATAATTATTATCTGCTGGGTATTGCAATCAAGAAAGACATTATTACTTACGTACTGCTCACCAAGAGGCAATTGAGTCTCAATGACGGGGTGACGGCCTTCTTTTATGTCGATGACAGTATCGTCCGACAAGACAGGACGGCAATAATTATTAGCCAAAGCCACTTCAGCGAATCCTTGCAGACAATCTAATCTTGCCACCAACTGAGCATTATATTGAATGGGTTCAAGATAAGCCATCAAGTCGGAAAGCAGCTGCCCATACAATTGCGCTTCGAGCGTAAGAATGCGTTCTTCAGCCCCTAATATCTTTTCCTCATATTCCTTTAACTCAGGTGTGATATAACGTTCTGCATTAGTGAGAGTCTGTTTGCGGGTCCAATCGGGAGGTACTTTGTCTTTATGAGTATTAGTGACCTCGAGATAATAGCCGAAAATATTGTTGAATCCGACTTTCAGCGACGGAATACCGGTACGTTCACTCTCTCGACGCTGAATCTCCATCAAACATTCCTTACCTGATCCTGCCAATGAACGCAATTCATCAAGTTCGTCGTTGACACCAGCGGATATCACTCCTCCCTTATCCATTTTCGCAGGCGGGTCTTCTTTAATTTCCCTGTCAATACGCTCATAAATATTTTGACAAGGGTTTAGGCGTTCTGCTATCCGATGGAACGCTTCGTCATCAACCTTTAAACAGAGTTGCTGAATTTGAGCTATTGCCATTAGCGAGCGCTTCAACTGCTGCAATTCTCGGGGGTTAATCCGTCCAACAGACACTTTTGAAATGAGGCGTTCCAAATCCCCTACCATCTGAATCTGAGGAAGCAACTGAGTAGCCATGTCGCGGTTACGTACCAAAATATCTACCACATGCAGACGCTCCTCTATGGCCGAACGCTCCTTTAGCGGCATAACAATCCATCTGCGTAGCAGTCGTGACCCCATAGGAGTGACGGCTTGATCCAGAACATCAAGGAGCGTGCGTGCATTGTCATGTGGGGAAAAGACCAACTCTAAATTCCTCACAGTAAATTTATCCAGCCAAACATATCTTCCCTCCTCTATACGGTTGATTGAACAAATATGTTGTGTGCGGTCGTGCTGTGTATCTTGTAAATAATAAAGAGCGGCACCTGCAGCTATTACACCCTCTGTCAATTCTTCCACTCCGAATCCCTTCAACGACGTGGTGCCAAATTGTTTCATCAATAACTCATTGGCAAAATCGCTTGTAAAAACCCAGTCATCAAAAGTATTGGTATAATATTTCTCCGCGAAATGGTCCAGAAACCAGTGCAGTTTCTTCCGTTGCAGCACAACCTCGGAAGGATGAAAATTCTGCATCAATTTATCGATATAAGCTAAATCTCCCTGCGCCACAAAAAACTCTCCCGTTGAGACATCAAGAAACGAAATGCCATGAATCTTGTCTCCCAAATGAAGACCACATAAGAAATTGTTCTCCTTTACATCCAACACCATATCGTTGTATGACACACCTGGTGTCACCAACTCAGTGATACCACGTTTTACCAAACCTTTCACTGTCTTAGGGTCTTCCAATTGCTCACAAATGGCCACACGCAATCCTGCTCTCACCAAACGAGGCAAATATTGGTCGACTGCATGATATGGTATCCCAGCCAAATCGGTATATCCACCACCTCCACTCGCTTTACGAGTCAAAGTGATACCCAGTATCTGCGATGCTTTGCGGGCATCTTCTCCAAATGTCTCATAAAAATCGCCTACACGGAACAACAACATTGCATCAGGAAACTTACGTTTCATCTCTGCATGCTGCTTCATCAAGGGGGATTCATTCTCTGCGTTCTTTGCCATATATCACAATATCCGCACTTCATATACGGATATTACATAACGCTCTTTCTGTAATTTTTATTGTGTACCCATCAAAATAAAAAAAAACGCCATATATTCGACCATCAATCTGCAAATCAATTCTATAACAACTATTACTTCATATATGTAGACTTCTGCCACTCACGAAATCATACTTACATATTGTACGCACAACGATGATGTTCTTCACCGCCCACCTTGAAAATGATAGTGTACATTCCTTGCGCAACATTTTCTATCCAATACCTATTATCAACCCTACAAATACAATCCACCTCTCCTCCTTCATTCGACTCGTCAATCACGATTGTGTCTTCCTCCACTGCCACCGTTACCCGCACATTGTGAAAGTCACACGGCACAACCCAGTTCACATGTGTTACATGTAATGCTCTACCATAATAAGAAAGCAGATATTGCTCCCCGCCATCTAAGTCTTTTGCCCCTAATCCTTCAGCATGTGTGCCACAATCTGTCGTCGACACCTGAGCAACTCTCACATCGACATTCTTTTCTGTTTTCCCGCAGGCTAAAACGCCTGTCACAACTACGACCATTGCCGCTAAAATATACAACAACATTGTTTTCTTCATCTCTCTATGTTTTTATGTTTATTACAATAACGAAGCACTCTTCCAAATCTTACAACAATTAATAGTATTTAACATTTTAGCTGATACTTCTCAGATGGGACATTACCACAGCACTCCTGCGCCCAAGAATATTCCTGATTCGTTTTTTTCTATCATGTCAATTTTTCTTTGTAATTTTGCAGCCGATTTGGTCGCCACTAAGGCGTGAATAGGGAATGCCGTGAAAGTCGGCAACAGTCCCGCTGCTGTAAGTCCGTTGCAACGATTTTTTTATTGCAATGCCACTGTGCTACCATTCGGCATGGGAAGGCTTAAAAAAATCGTGAGACAAGTCAGAAGACCTGCCAAATCGCTAATTTAACCGACCTCGAGGAAAGGTTTGTAAATTACATTTATGAAACAATATATAATATTATTACTTATATTATTAAACCTCTTTCAAGCCACCGTATCAGCACAAGATACCACACGGCGAGCTGTCACACTACCCCCAGTCACCGTCATCCAAACAAATAGCCGCCCTGAGACCATCAAGACCCAAACACCCACTCAAGTGGCTTCTTCGGAAAAGATGGAACAATTGGGCGACGCCCAACTCAGCGATGTCCTGCGCCGCATGGTAGGCGTATCAATCAAAGACTATGGCGGCATCGGGGGAATAAAGACCGTCTCCGCACGTGGTCTCGGCAGCCAATTCAGTACCCTCACCATCGACGGGGTTGCTGTCACCGACTGCCAGAACGGACAAGTCGATCTCGGGCGTTACATGCTCGGCAACAGTAGCTACATATCCCTCTCAAACGGACAAATGGACAACGCTCTCAACTCTGCACGCGCCCATTCGGCTGGCAGCATTATCAATATGGAAACCCACGAACCCGAGTTCGGCTCCCGACCCTTCAACCTCCGTCTTGGCCTTGAGGGTGGCTCCTTCGGACTCATCTCCCCTACACTCTCTTACGAACAACAGATTGGACGCCGCATGTCCCTTTCCTTCTGGAGCAACTTTCTCCACTCCGACGGCAACTATCCTTTCACACTTTACTACACACCCGGACGCACCGATAGCTGCTCTCACGAGCGGAGAACAAATTCCCACATCAACATCGGCACCGCCGACCTTAACTATTTTTTCCGCATCGACAGCCACAACCGCCTGCACATCAAAGCACACTACATGAATGGTTATCATGCCCTGCCAGGCCCCGTGATTTATTATTCTGCAAGAGGGTCTGAACATAGCGAAGAGCAACTCTTTTTCACCCAAGCCCGCTTTCGCCATACTGGTCACCAATGGGACTTCCAACTACTGAGCAAATACCAGATGAGCGAAGACATCTATGTCGATACAGCCGTACACACCATCGGTACTCTTCGCAATCAATACCAACAACAGGAAGGTTACCTCTCCCAAGCCCTGCGATACCACAATGATTTCTTGTCAATAAGTCTTTCCGCAGACGAATCTGCCAACCACCTCCTCAGCAACCTCAACCTCCATAACGATGTGCTCCGTCTCTCTGCCTTGGGTGCCCTCTCTCTCGAATACAAAGCACATCTTATTCCATTCCTCAACGACCTCCGTGCCAACGCCAACCTCCTTGGCACATGGATTCACGACTACGAATCAGCCGTCACCTCTTCCCCGTACAAACGGCTCTCGCCCTATCTGGGTATCTCCTACCCTCTCCACCACTTCACTTTCCGCTATTTCTTCAAAGAGAATTATCGGGTTCCTAACTTCAATGAACTTTATTACTACACTGTGGGGCATTCGCTCAAACCCGAAAAAGCACTCCAGCATAACATCGGCCTCACATACCAAAGCGACCCCATTCACCTCAAAGAGGCTGTGGCTGCTTACACCTCCACCGCCGACCTATACATCAATCGTGTCAGCGACAAGATTGTAGCCATACCGATGCAAAACATGTACCTTTGGTCAATGATTAACTTGGGAAAAGTAGAAATCTTAGGACTCGATCTTACCGCCAATGCCACCTTCCAAAACTACACCTTTCCCCGCACTCGCATCGACATCAGTATCGGTTACTCTTACCAATATGCTGTCGATCGCACCGACCCCTCCAACAAAACCTATGGGCACCAAATTCCCTACACGCCTCGTCACAGCGGCAATGCCACTCTCACCGCCTCTACTCCTTGGGTCGATATAGGCCTTTCTCTCATGCTGGTCGGCGAACGCTTCGCCAAACAGCAGAATACACCTGCCTCCCGTGTCCCGGGCTACGCCGACCAAAGTGTTACCCTTAGCCGCTCCTTCGACATCGGCAAAACCCAACTCAAAGCAAAGTTGCAAATCCTCAATCTCTTCAACATACAATATGAAGTGGTGAAGAGTTACCCCATGATGGGACGCAACTACCGCTTCGGATTAACATGGATCATTTAATCAACTATAAATCATTAATCAACAAACAACAGAACATGAAACACAATGTATTTATTCTGCTGATGCTTTCTGCACTTCTCACCACAGGATGCAAAAAAGACCCGCAACCCGACCCCGAACCAACCGATTCCACCCCAAAATCCGCATACCTCCTCAGCGAAGGCTCCTGGGGTGGCAACGATGCCGAAATCAGCCTCATCAACTTAGACAACGGCAATATCACCCTCGACTGGTTCAGCAGCAACAACCGACGAGGCATTGGCGACCTCGCCCAAGACCTCATCCATTATGGCAACAAGCTATATGCCACGGTATTCACTTCCAACACCATCGAAGTCATCAACCCTGTCTCCGGCAAAAGCATCAAACAAATCGACATGGGCAACCGTGGCCCGCGCTACATCGTGCCTCACAACGGCAAAATCTATGTCTCCTGCTACGACAAAACCATTGTATGCATCGACACCCTCTCCCTCCTAATCGAAGCCTCTTGTCCCCTAAGTGGCATGCAACCTGAACAACTCTGCATCATTGGCGACAATATATACGTCTGCAACTGCTGGCAATACGATGCCAACGGCAACTCCGTCTATGACAGCACTGTCTCCGTTGTCAACCTCCCATCATTTACCGAGACCCACAAAATCAATGTTGGACACAACCCTGGCAAAATCAAAGCCCTCGACTCCCATCGCTTCATTGTATCATGCGCAGGCGACTATGATGCCAATCCCGCCCAAACCCTAATAGTCAATGTCTCCGATGGCTCACACCAACCCCTTCCCGTCGCTGCTACCAACTTCGACATTCATGACAACAACGTCTACCTCTACAACACATCCTACGATGCCCAATATCACCCTTCCGCCAACTTCTACAAAGTCGATCTTTCCACCATGCAAGCTCAGCCTATTCTTCAGCAATATAGCTCCGATATGCCCTACGCCTACAGCATCAACATCGACCCCGCCTCCGGCAACCTCTACATCTCCAACAGCCCCTACAATGCCAATGCCGACCTCTACACTTTCCGTCCCGACGGCACCCTGCTCCACAAAGTCGAAGGCGGAATCCTTTCTTCAAAAGTAGTCTTCTGACAAACTTTTTTTGTAATTAAAAAAAAAGTTGTATCTTTGCATGTTCAAAACTATGTCCAAAAACATAGTCTGAACATGCAAAGATTATTCATTCTGAAACAATAAAATATTATAAATGAAAAGGATATTTCTCGCTCTCGCCTTGGCAGTCTTCGCTTTCTCAGCCAATGCACAATTTATTATTAGTGCCAACATTGGGGGCAGCAAGTTCTCAGGTGACACCAACATCCACTCTCAAGTTTCCGTCGCCACCAGTTCCGAAAACGACACCACCATCTTCCCCATCGCCACTTCCAACCTCACCGCAGGTCTGAAACTCGGTTACAAGTTCGGCAAAGCACAAGTTGGTGTATCCGGGTCTTATTCTATGTACACCCTCGAAAATCAACCTCTTGACCCAACCATCATTCCCATGGCAAGCTCCCAGTTTCCCTCTTGGGCTTCCAAAGGCTTTATGAGCACCAAATATGCCTCCTACACCATCGCTCCCTACTTCCGCTACGATGTCTTGACGGCTGGCGATATTTCCCTTTTTGTTGAACTCAACCTTTTCTACACCGCCACCTTAAATCCGGTTATCGAACAAGCACACGTCGAAAACTATATCATAGCCAATCCCGCTATCGGCTTTACCATCGACTCCAATGCCATTCCTATTCCCCGCTCTTCTGTCGAAATGGGTGCCCGAATAATTCCTGGTCTCACCTGGCAACTCTCCAAAAACTGTGGCGTCGAGCTATACATGGACTTCCTTTCCTTTGCTTTTACTCGCACCACCACCGAACGTGTCGACCTCAAATACCAATTCCAAATCAGCGGTATGGGACAACTTGAAGGTTGGACCTACACCGCCAATACCACCACTTCCCAATCCACCGAAATCAAGGGTGGCCTAACGGGCACCCCACTCCTCACCCAACAAGGTGTAAACAACTGGGTACGCGCAGGTTTCTATTTCACATTCTAAGTCTTTCTGAATCATGAAAAAGATACTCCTCACTCTTTTCCTCCTCGCCACTGTCCAGCTGGCACATGCCCAGTTCGTCGTCAGTGCGCAGTTGGGCGGTTCCTTCTCGCAAGGTTCCTCCTCGTTCGAATCACGTTACGATGGTCCCAGTCCTCTTACGGGCTTAGATACCACCATCATCGATACCGGTAGTTTCAGAAACAACAAACCCCTTTCCCTGTCAATCGGTGCCAAATTCGGCTACCAACTGGGCAAAATCCAGTTTGGTGTCTCTGCCATGTTCGGCTATTCCCGCACAAAAGGCGACTTCTCCATGGAGGAATTCAAACTGCGCCATCCCAATTTCGAAAATATCCGCATCCTCCCTCCCTACGACAGTCTTGTTGCAAACTTCACGCAATACCGCACCCAATTCACCATCGCACCTTATCTTCGCTATGAACTCATCCTATTAGGCGACATCGCCTTCTTTGCCGAACTCGATGCCTATTTCAGCCAAGTCAACATCGCCCATCGCCACGAATTCCTCGATTGGTATCGCCGCGAACTTCACTATACTATCGACACCTCCTACAGCATCCCCGAATCTTCCACCTCTATCGGCTGCAAAATTGTCCCTGGTCTTAGTTGGCAGCTCTCACCCAAATGCTATGTCGACCTCTATCTCGACATTCTGGCTTTCAGTGTCGACCACACCATCTACAAAAAGACTATCGTTGTCGAAGAATATGACTACACCACCACTCCCCGTGTTCTCTCTCGCATCACCACCACCGACATCACTGCCCATTCCAACGAGATTGGCTTCGGCATCAACGGCTCTCCCATCAGCTCCAACCGAAACTGGATACGTGTAGGCTTTAATTACACATTCTAACATCCCCCTCCCATCAAAACCATCCCTATCCGAGCACTCCTCCTGTTGCTCTTCCCGCTTTCCGTCACAGCCCAACAGCCTGTGATGGAACAACTATCGCTGTGGCTTCCCGATTCTGTCCACTTGCGTGGAAGCGCACAAGGAATGGCCATCTATCGCAACCATGCCGTCATGCTTCGCGACCGCGGGCAATGTCTCATCCTCGACCTTGCCAAACAGACAGCTGTTGCATCCCTCCAGCTCGAAGGCAACACCACCCATTGCAACAACGCCTCCTTCTCATCCCTCCGCCCCTACGGCGACCCCTACCCCCTGCTCTACATCTCCAGCTGCTTCGGCGACAAAGCCTGCCTCGTCACCCGCATCTCCCCTTCTGCCTCAACCATAGTCCAACGTATCACATACCTCAGCGACGCATTCCCCATCGCACAGGACTGGTGCCTTGATGCCGACAGCAACTATCTCTATGCCTATGGCGGACGGAAAGGCGGTCCTATGTCACTCAAAAAATTCCGTCTGCCCGGAATCCATACCAAAGAAGTTGTCCTTACCGACGACGATGTCCTGCAAACCATACCCATCAACTGTGTCAAAGTAGCCCAAGGCAGCAAAATCAAAAACGGCTATGCCTATCTCCCCGATGGCGACAGCCCAGGCAACTACTGGCTTCACATCATCCATCTCGCTACCGGCCGCGAAGTCTACACCCTCGACCTCAACACCATTGGCCTCGAACCTGAAGGCATTGACATAGCCGATGGCTGGATCTACATCAGCTTCAACACCCCATCTCCCGCCGACAATCGCATCTACCGCTTCCGGAATCCATTCTAAACCTGCATCAATACAAACACAGAATTCCAAAAGAACAACAGTACGCACCCTGCCATCCTTTTGGAATTCTGTCACTGGTTTGTCATGCTAAACAGGAGGGGGAGCCAGCACACATTCTCGCGTTTCCCGATAGGAAGAACAGGGCACCCCCATCCTTTAACCCAAATCGGTCATTAGGGTTTATGACAGATTAGTATTTGTTTCGAGCAGATTGACCATATCGCTGGCGAAGACGTAGCGGGCTACGGCGAGACAGGGATATGGCCAAGATGCCGAAAGAAATGCTGATATGGCATAAACAGACCTGAAAAAGCGAGAAAGAATATAATAGTCGGCCTAATGACCGATTTGGGTTTAAGCCACAAACGCCCTACGGCATCGTCACACCAGCCACCAAACCATCAACATTCGGTGTCAAGAACGCATCAGCATTCAATCCGCCATAGCTTTGTATGGCTGCCTCAACAGCCTCCTGTCCCTGATAGTTGACAGCCAAAGGATTGTTCAGCACGAAAAACTGGGTCGACACCTTGGTGCCGCTTTGGGTAAGACGGCTGTGCACAACAGCCACACCGCCAATCACTGAACCGCCAAGAGCCAGTTTCCCATCTTCAGAACTGAAGAAATTGGCATCTACCAAATCACCCAAAATCGTGGTCTCATCATACAGGTCGAGCGTAATCTCCACCCCTTCAATCGAGACACGGGGCACATTCGTCAACGAATCTTGCAACTGATGGGCGACAAACACCGTCAGCTGGTCACCGTGAGCCCATTCTGGATTGTGCTCAACAATAGCCTGGCTGAACGCCTTCAGCGTAGTACTCGCACCGATGGTCAGACCG
Source organism: Bacteroidales bacterium UBA1208 (assembly GCA_002309955.1). Lineage (GTDB taxonomy): Bacteria > Bacteroidota > Bacteroidia > Bacteroidales > P3 > Colimorpha. Next base: position 85,828 of record DBXQ01000102.1, on the reverse strand, counting down.
CCCAGATTGATGTCAGTCACAGGCACTCCACCATCGCCAATCTCCACACCCACACTGGGCAGCGAACCACGGGTCACCTGATATTCGGCCACCACACATCCACCCTGACGGGCTTCGTCGGCAGGCAATGCCACCTTGTTGGAACCGAGGTTCACACTCATAAACTCATTGTAGTCACTCCGGCCGCGACCCTTGTTCTCAAAACTGGGATGAAGATTGCCCGTGAAAGCACGGTACAGATTCACCAGATTGGCCCACATCACACGGTGGCGCATCTGTCGACGGGTGCGGACAGGAACCGCCTTCTTCTCAACCTTCTCTCTGACCACAGTCTTGCCGCCTATGCGGACAAAAGTCAACTGACCCACACTCCCTCTCAAACGGGAGACAATACCTGAAAAAATAGCCATAACATTTCTTCTTCGGAGTCCGCCCGTTCCTTACTCGGGTTTGTTAGTGGACTCCGCATCCTCTCAGGGCTACTCCGCTGCTTCCCGGTTCCGCGCGCTAACCGTCAACAGCCTCCGTCCTCCCTTCGAAGACGCTGCAAAGATAGCTCAGCTATTTTTCATCAATTCCACATCTATCCGCAACCCTCCTATACCTTCCTATCCCGTCCTTCATCGTCGCAACAAAACATCAACCATCCGCCAAACCCACTCCCCTCTCCACACAAAACACCCCACACACAACCCCACCACAGCCTTTTTTACCCCCATCCCACCCTTCATACAACCACTAATGCATTTAAAATACTGATAAATAATTAATTATACACAAAAACCAAACAACTACATCTTTTTAAAAATCTCACCCTCAACAAGACCTAACAACACCAAGATACCCCACTAAGTCAAGATAGAGGAAAATACAAAAGGAAATTTGAAGAGGGAGAAATGGCGCCAATATCCGAATGGAGGATGAGTTTTAAGGAAATTGGGTAGCATTTAAAAATAAAAAAGCCACAACAAACGCAAGGTCTTGCCGTGGCTTAAACTTATTTGTTAAGTGCATAGTCTTTCGTTTCGGGTGTTACCACTTCCCAGTGTCCCCCTTTGTTAGGTTCGATACGGCGGAAGACACCCTGTTTTTTCAAGTTTCTAATATTATAGGTAACCTTAAAAAAATAAGTATCAAAAATCCAACAATATAATGTCACCTCCTTTAATTGATAAAGTGGTTATGCATTATTCCATAATCTTAGGATAAGATTGTAAATAAACAAAAATATGAATCTTCCTTTATTTATCCTGAAATGTTCGTAATTCCAACGTACCACCATTAGTTAATACCTTTTTTACCTCATCAATCAAAATACTTCCGGCCTTAATCATTGCGATTTTATCTGGGAAAGATTCATAAGACATACATATTAAGTGCATGTCTTTTAACTCATCGAATTTTGAATTTAATAATATAGTATTAACAATTTCAGGAAAAAGTATGTTCGAAAAATGATAGTCTCCCGAATATTTATATCGTACGAGACCGCCAGCTCCTTTCACATGTGTAAATTCAAACTGTGCATTATTGCAATGAGTACAATGTATTTTACCCTGAATACAGATTAAGTGCTCTAATGCCTTATCACTAAACAAGGTCAACTTTCCACAATTTGGACATACGTTTATAAAACAATCGGAGAATCGTCCCCATGCATGGGTGTGCCAGTTATCCACATCTGTATAAAATAATAATCGCTGATAATATCTTTTTTCATCTTTACTGATTTCTTTAAATAATTGTTCATTATATGAAGTAGCCCCAGTTTGATCTAACCACACATTGAAAAATCTATTATGATGAGAATAGACCTTCCATATTTCCAGTTCCATGGTAGTCCAATAACTATCTTCCTGTATCTCAAATCTAACAAAAATATCGCTGACAGAAATGAGTCGTTTTAACTCCCTCAAATTTTTGTAGAAACCCATGGGACTTAGTATTGTATGTGGAGGAAGCATAAACATCGGTGGCACTACCTTACAATCATATTTTTGTCGATTAGCAAAAATAGCAACCCTCTTAAATTCACAATCTCCTACTGAACAATGTTCGGCTTTTAAACAATCACAGGTTGAACCTTGGCGCAATACTGGACATCCATTTCTAAAGAGTTGCTCTGCGTTAGTAGAACGATAACTAATAAAAACTTTTTCCATATTACATTTCATTTTTTAGTTAGAATTGAAACAGGAATCATTACTATTAGTCAATAGCAGTATGAATAATACCAAATTTAGTTAAACTCGAAACAAAAAGAACCATTACAATTAGTGTCGGATATAGCATCACTATTGTTTTTGAAAAGAATACTCGCCAGAAATTAAGATTCTTTTTGTTCTTTGGCAAAGACAACAATTCTTTTGATGGACTCATTTTGAACACAGGGAAGTCTGGTGCAATAGCATCATCATATAGAACTCTAAATTTACGCTCTTGCTGAATATAATAACTATCTAATATCCAAAACATAATAGTTGTAAATATGGAAACTATTACAAAAACCACATTGTCTATCTTCGATGCAATTGCCAGCAAAGCAACTGTAACTGTTATGCACCAGTTCTTAATCATAAAAGAATTGTGCGCCATACGTGTGATTACATCTTGGATAAATTCAAGATGTTTAATCTTTTCATCGCTCATTTTTGCAATATTAATTTCTTTTTGCGAATTATCTGTACACATTTTATACCTTCTTTAGTGGGTTATTTGATTTATAATATATATCCAAATGTATCATCATTCTATTAATGTCAAATTATTACTTACATGCGAAATTATGTACTCCTATTTTTCGCCATTCATGTTAAAAATATATATCTTCCTCTTGTACCTATCTATAAAATTGTACCTATCTATAAAAATTGATACTTACATCATTTACAAGGTGCAAATATACGCTTTTTTTTCAATACGGACACCTTTTTTAATAATTGTGATAAGATTCTTTATACAAATATAATGAACACCATCTAATTAGAATATATCTTTTTCACACAAACACTATCAAAATAGAGGTTATAGTGAGGGGAATGAGACGTGGGATGCGGAGAGGTCGGGATTGTTTCTATCACTTGCAAATGGTTAATATTATGATGGGTTCTATTGAAGGGATTTCTAAACATGCCAACCACATTGTTATGAGGTTGACTTGAATCATCATGTAATAACCATTAAATTAATGACATATTGATGAAAATTCGTGTTTAAAAAGAAAAATCCTGTGAATCAACATTGCTTTATTGCTTTGCAATGATTTATTTGAATAATTAGAAGTTGTATTAATTCAATTTTGAGAGCGCATGTCACCGACACGCTGAGTTATACTTGCATGATAATCCCCACACTCGCAGTGCGGGGTTATTGAGAGTTTGCCTCTACAAGGCAATTTATAGAAGTCCTTTTATCACAAAAGAGGCCGTCATGTATTGACGCATTTGGGTCGCTCGTTCGGCTTTGCTATGGCCACAGTTCTACCTCAGTTCTCCTTCTGTGGAGGAAGAACGATGGGAGAACGATGGGAGAACTGAGGAATAACGAACGAGGGAAGGGCGGGATGAGGGGTTAGGATGAGGGCTCGTGGGACAGGGCAAGGGGCTGTAGCCTGGAGGTTTTGCACCTCTGTGGCCACAGCCCCTTTGTCGGTTACGACAAGGTTTCTTCGATTGTTTAGTTCACTATCAGACGTCTTACGGCTGTGCTGTTTTGTCCCTTGATGCGGACGAAGTAGGCTCCGGCGGCAAGGTCGGAGAGGTCGATGGTGACACGGCAGTTGCCATGGCACTCAACTACACGTTTCAAGAGGTCACGGCCGGAGAGGTCGGAGACGGTCAATGTCAGTTCGTTCCCTTCGCTTGGATTCCACCCTTGGATGCGGATAGTTGTAGTGCCTTTGGCGGGATTGGGGGAGAGCAGGCAGCGGAGGTGAGCAGAATCAGTGTGGGCAATCCCGACTTCGTCGAGGGTGCGAAGGGTGATGTTTGTACCTTCAGAGACAATATCGTCAGTGCAACGCGAACGCACGATGAATTCATAGTTAGTGCGCGGGCTGAGATCGGTGGCTACAAAATAGTTTGTGTCCACGGATAGCACTGTAATAGCATGGGATTGGTCGTTCACTGGGTAGTACTCAACAGTATAGTCTTGCGCTCCGGGCACGGAGTCCCAAGCCAAGGCTATTGAGGTGGGGGTTACCTCTGTGGCATGCAGGTTGGTCACGTCGTGGCAGATAGAGGTGGAGAACATGAGGGTGTCGCTCCACTGGCCTGCTATCTGGTTCGCGCTTCCGCAGTAGCCATGGACATAGGCGTAGAACTCGGTGCCAGGGCTGAGGTTTTCAATGGTGAAAGGAGGTCTTGCAACAGAATAGCTGACGTGCCTGTTACCGGGAGTCCACACTTCGAGTTGCCAAAGGGTATCTTCCTCGTTGGCAAGCCAGTTGAATGTGGCCGTATTGAAGGTAATATCGTAAACGGTCAGGCTGTCGGGAGGGGGACAAAGGAAGCTGTCGGTGGTGAACTCGACGGTGACCCAGTCGGAGAAGCCGAGGCTATCGGCACTGCAGTTCTGCCGCAGCGACACCTGATAGGTAGTGGCGGATTGGAGACCTGTAAGTGTATAGCTGTTGCCTGTGGTAGAGACAATCCCTGATCCGGGATACGTCAGTTGGTAGTCGTTACTATAGCCGCTCCATGTAACAGTGGCGGACTCATAACCTGTGGACACAGTATCCACAACCGGTGTGGCACACAGCGGTAGGTCGCAGGTGTTGGTGTAGAAGCGAAGGTCGCCTGTGTTCCAGTCGCCGTAACCCTGGTAATAGGGGTAGGTGTAGGAGTCGACGCTGTCGATATTGATGGGATATTCGGAATAGAAACAGAAACTGCGATAGACGTTGTTTCGGAGATCGGAATAGCGGTAGTGGCTGGCATATTCAGTACGGAGTCCGCCGCCATCCTCGTTAAGCACGGTAACCAGAAGATTCTGGTGTCCATCCCACATGAAGGGATAGTCGAAGGGAATAAACTGCCAATCGGAGGTGCCAAGATGGCTGAAATTGGCAGAGTCGATTACCTTGACAAAGCGGTATCCGGCATTGGGTACGATGGGACCGTTGCCGAAGGCGGTGTCCGGCACATTGGCTAAATAGACGGTGACATTGTTCTGGTGGTCGCCCATGGTATGGTTGATTGGGCGGAACGCCAAGGCGGTAATGCCGTCCTCAAGACCGGCAAGGAAAGCGGAGTCGACAATGGTCTGGGTAAAGCTATAATCGAATACATTGGAACCGATAGGAAGCATCGGATGGGATTCTTCCCAAATGGTGGAGTCGAAGTTCTCGCGATAGACGGCATTGCTGCAAGGCAGGGTATTGAAGATACCAGTGACCCAAGCACCCGTGTCGCCTGCGCCACAGATGCTGCGCACATGCACCTCGCAACGGGCAAGGCTGGTGAGGCCGATGATGGCAAGGCTGTTAGTGGCTGTGGAGACACTTGTTCCCGTGCCGGGAGTGAAGCCTACAGAGCCGTATTCCACCTCGTAGGATGAAGCACCGTTGCACTGCCATGTGAGCGCGAGAGTGGAATCGGAGGCGGGCACTGTGGGGTTGAGCATCAGCTGATGGATGATGCAGGTGTCGGGGACACAGCTGACTTGCAGCTCAAAACCCTCGTAGTACATGGAGAAAGGAGTGTAGCCATCGAAATCGATGGTGAGGGCGCCCGTCTCGGAAATGATGGGACCTAAGTTGATGGCTGAACTGTAGTTGAGGGTCCTGACCCAAAGGGGACGGCCCGAGGTGCCGACACCGTCGTAGATGGTGAGGGAGGAACTCCCGCCGATGTTGCAATAGCCGCTAATGCTGACCAGATGGCCGGGCATGTCGGGCAGGATGACCAACGAGGAATGCTGGGAGGTGAAATCGCCATTGGAGCCACCGTCGTCGTAGAGTGTCACTCCGCACATGGTGAGGGTGTCGCTACGGTTGGCACGCATGTTCCAGATGCCGGGGACTACCTGCATGGGGCCTTCCCATGCCGAGGTGTCACCCTTGGGACAGATGGCACGAACCCACACATAATAGGGCGTTTCGGTCGTAAGTCCGGAAAAAGTATAAGCTGATGAATAAAGGACTGATGTGTCGGATACAGGTGTCGCCGTGGCAGCGGTGTCGATAAATGTCTGCCACACCGTACCACTATCAGCACCGGACACTGGATCCCACCCCACCGTCACCGAGGTGGCAGTAAGGCCTGTAACAGCCATTCCCGTCACGCTCGGGCAGGGTGGTAACAAATCAATCATTAAATCATCAATATAAGCATAACGATAGGAGTCGGAGATACTTCTCAACGTAATATAGGCACCTGTGCCGGTATAGGAGCTGAGAGGTATATCGTAGCGGTGCCAATCAACCCCAGTAATGGTTACGGTGTCGATTGCATGGAAAGTGGAGTCCACATCTGGGTCGGTCATTACTCCTACCAAGAGGCGGACATCCGTGTCATTGTACATATCGTTGCAAGCCCAGAAGGAGAGCTGCAAGGTGCGGAGTGGGTTGGCCGCAGTGTTGATGGACGGAAGAACAGCGTACTGGTTATCTTCGTAGTCCCACCGCAAGACCTGCGAGCCGGAATGGCTGAGGGTATAGGTCACCACGCAGGTGTTCATACCCGCGTGCCCACGCCAACAGGGGATTGCGGGAGGCTTGGGATTGCCAGTATAGGAGTCGAAGTTATCGAAGTAGGGCAGTGTGTCCAACGGGGTGCAGAAAGTGCGGAAAGTCATCACTGGCGACCAGTGCGTAGTGAAGCTTCCGCACTCGGGACGCACATACACATCGTACTGTGTATAGGGTGTCAGACCTGTCAACAGCAAACTGTCGGTACGCACATCAGTGACGATAGTAGTAGAATCCGGCACAAAACCAGTTGGTCCGTATGCCACATCATAATAGACCGCTCCTACGGTGTCCACCCAGCGTACTAATGCAGCTGTGTCGGTCTTCCAGTCCACTGTTGCCACCGACAGTGCCTCGCAGGGCACAATGTGGCTCACCTCTATGTCGTCAATGTACAAATGGGTGTTCAATGGGCCGGCGGTAACAATGGCCAGACGTCCCGATGACCGGGAGTAACGGTTCGTCCGAACCGCTACCGGAATCCAACTCGAGTAGCATGACACCGTGTCCAATGGCACAAAGGAAGACATGTCCAACGGGTCAGTCACCAAGCCTACATACAGGTTACGATTGGAGCCGCCATTACTCTTGGCCCAAAAGTATAGCTCCAGACTGTCGGGTGCCGCATCGAATTCAGGCAGCACCACAGCACCGCCCTTCAGATGCAATGCATGCGATCCCGTATGACTGAACCTTGAAGAAACAATCGGCACATCCCCTTCCGTGCCGGGCGCAACAAACCAGCAGTTGGGAATGGACCACGAACTCTCCAGATTCTCGGCGTATGGCAACACCGTCGGGGTGCAGTTGGTAAGCACATGCTTCAGCACCGTGCTAAAGGTGTCGGTGCAAAAAGAAGTGAGACGGAATGTGTAATTGGTATTGGGGGTAAGGCCAGTCATAGTGTACGTCGTATCGCCCCACACCAAGCCACTATTACGCCAAGCCGTGTCACCGTCGGTGATGCATTCCACTGTCCACGACGTATCCTGATAGCCGGGACTCCATATCATCTTCACTGCCGTAGAGCCAAGCGAGTCCACCCTCAGCGTGGGTGCCGGACAAGTGGGGACTGTTGTGGAAACAGTCTGGGTGTGCAGTCGCATAATATTGCGTCCAGACATAGCCGTAGTGATGGTGGACGGAGTAATATCGGCCAAACGTGTGTATGTATACCTTGAATCAAGGATACCCCTCTGGTCACAATAGAAATTGCCCCCACTCCAACCATTCGGGCAGTCCGCAGCAATAATCAAGTTGCCGAGGCCGGTATAGTGGAAAGGCGTGTCGAATTCGTAGTGGTTCCAGCCCTGAGTACAGACAAGCGAGTCCACCAACACCTGCTGGAACAAGGGGCCGAAGCCCACCATTCCCACCCCCATGCTGGAGACGTAGGTGTTGGCCAGATAAATGGTGCATCCCGGGCAGCCTATGCTACTCGGCGTACCGCAGTAGAGGTCGATACCAGTAATCATCGCCTCTCCGTTCAGTTCGCTTTTTTGTACCAGTTGTTGGGTATAGCTGGTAGAGAAGTGCACGCAGGGCAGCCGGAAGTTGCCGGGTGTTAGATACATGTGCGTCGTGTCACCAATGAGGATAGTATCCGACGTAGGTGCTTGTCCCCATGCAAAGCCTGACAAAAACAGGGTCAGACATAAAAATAATCTTATGCTTTTCATTGTTGGTGATTTTTATTGTTCATCAATTGTTTACTATTTTTATTTTTAAAGGATCCTCGAAATTATTTCGTTCGTTATCGTTTCTCCATGCTTACCTGCTGATATGTTATCCGATGATACATTGATATTATGCAAGTCGTTAAACACATCAACTTTTTTCGCCCCCTCACGCTATAAAGAGTCCTTACCCCCGTTTTTGATACCCCTGTTTAACACTATTTAAATATTTTTAACTTTCTTTGATTGCATTGCCTTTTTGCCCAATAAGACACAAAAAAACGATTTTGTTACACTATTTTAACAACAATTATGATTTTTTCGGGTTCAAGAACACGCTTTACAACCCTTGACTCACCCAATGAAGGGCAAACAGATCTAAAGCAAGAATGTCTCTTTCGACAATCAACAACCATACGTGAAAAAAAAGACATGCACTTTTCCTTTTATAGGAAAAAAAATAGTACTTTTGCAATTTGAAAAATAGTCACTATGGAAACACCTATCATATCGCTAAAGGATGTGGCTATCAGCCATGAAGACGGTCCACTCCTCACTCATGTCAACCTGACTGTAAAGCCCGGTGAGTTCGTTTATCTCATTGGAAGGAGCGGTGCGGGGAAGACTTCGCTTCTCCGAACACTCTATGCCGACCACGATATTGAAAGCGGAGAGGAGGCCAGTGTATGCGGCTACGACCTTATGCACATCAAACACCGCCACATCCCCATGCTACGCCGCAAAGTGGGTGTTGTCTTCCAAAATTTCCGTCTGCTAAAAGACCGAAACGTACACGACAACCTCTCGTTCGTACTGCAAGCCACCGGTTGGAAACGGTCTGAGATGGAAACACAAATAACAAATACATTAAAAGCCGTAGGAATAGAAGACAAAGCCCATGCTTCCGTATTCCAACTCTCCGAAGGCGAACAACAACGGGTGGGCATAGCCCGTGCATTGATAAACAATCCAAGCCTCATCCTTGCCGACGAGCCTACAGGGAACCTTGACCCCGCTACCTCGTCCGACATCATGCAACTCTTGGTCAACATCAACCAGCAAACAGGGACGACAATGCTCATTTCCTCGCACGATTTCATGATGATCGACAAATTCCAGTCGCGCATGCTCGTGTGCGAAAACGGTTCACTTTTCGACCCACAACAATAAAATCGCCTTTGCTGCGTTATAAGGGTTCGAAAGGTTGAAAAGGTTTAAAGTCAAAAAGGTCAGCACACCTCTATAACCTTTAAAACTTAAAACCCGTGAAAAACAGATAAACACATCAACAGATAAACAAACAACAATGAAGAAACATTTTTTAATAATCTTTGTGGCTGTGCTGCTGCTCATACCGGCCAACAACGTTCAGGCTCAGTATCGTAAAAAGAGACCCACAACAGACATAGCCAAAGACGGCGAAAACAAACGTCAATGGCTCGGTCGCACAGTTGACACCAGCTGGCACCCCACCCTTGGTGGCCTCTACGAGCAAGTCACCAACACCGCTGCAAACAAAAAAGGCAAGAAAACCGAACCCATCATAGACCCCTCGGGCAAACACAAAGTGCGCGAGTCTGCCTATGACACAGTTTGGAAATTCACCTCTTTCGATGCCAAGACCTTTTATTTCATCGACTATGACTACAACCGGTTCCGTACCCTCAAATGGGAACGTGACAAAGAGCGCGACTGGGGCAAATTAGACCCTGTGATGGACTACCTCTCCAGTGCCGGCCGTATACCCATGCACCTCTGCGCTGTCTTTGCCGTCAACCCCTCGGTTAAAGACCAAGACCTGCGCGACGAACTGGTGGCAAAAGCCCAAATGGAAGCCGTCATTTCGCTCGACTACTTCCGCGACATCCTCATCGAAAAACAGATGAAAAACAAAGTAAGCTACAAAGTGGCCGAAATCGACTGGCGTTACTGGAAAGACGAAGCCTACTATCTCGAAGAACAACCCACCGACGATCTCATCCGCGTGGGACTGATATTCGACTTCAGTTCCAAGAAGATCGACCTGTTGCCCAGCGCAGCTCAAGGCTCCAAGTCATTCCCCGAAATCAAATTCTTCCCTAACGATGCAACAATACAAGCATCCTACGTATCCGAGTTGGACGAATTGGCTGCCTATCTGAAACAGGAGAAAGGTCTCGAAGTGCTTGTGACAGGCTATTGCGACAACGTAGGAACAGAAACCTACAATACAGGTCTCTCGCGCCAACGTGCCGTCGAAGTGAAGAAAGCCCTGGTATTGCGCGGCATTGACGAACACCGCATCGAAGTGCTTTACAAAGGCGAAGACGACCCCGTGGGCGACAACAACACCCTCAGCGGACGCATGGCAAACAACCGCGTCACCGTAGTCATCCAATAAGCCACACATCCTCTCCGATTCCTATACCCTCCACCGGCACGGGAAGTCCACAAATCCGCAAATCAACAAATTTGAACAACAAAGAAAAATACAAAGAATTGTGCAAGACAGAGGAATCCGTGATTCCTCTGTTTTTGCAATATTGGTGGATGAATACCGTATGCGATGGGAAACAATGGGATGTAGCATTGGCCTACAGTCCCGGTGGGGAAATTGTCGCAGCCTTACCCTATTTAGAAGGCTCACGATGGGGCATGAAATATGTACTCCAGCCGCAGCTGACACAATACAACGGCCCGTGGTATCGTCAGGATGCCGACATCGAACAAGCCTCACAACAACTGTCAACAGCACTGCACCAACACAATTTCTTGTTCTTTGCACAGAACTTTTCCCCGTCTGTGAACGGGTTGCCATGTTGGAAAGGCTTTGAATACACCGAACGCCGCACCTACCGCATAGAAGACATATCCAACCCTCAAGCAGTGTTCGACGGTTTCGACAAACAACGTCGCCAACGTCCCATCCATCGTGCCGCCAAGGTCTTGTCGCCTGTCGACGACCTTACTCCCGAAGCCTTTGCCCGTTTCCACGTCAAGTATTGGGAATCGCGTGGCCAGAAAGACACTTTGTCGGAGACGTTTATCTCCCGGACCATTCATTCAGCACTCTCCCGCAGTCAAGGCATACTACTTGGAGTGCGTGACGAAGCAGGTCGGCTACACGCTGCACGCTTTGTTGCTTACGACAAACAATGTGCTTATTCTCTCCTGTCTGCTCTCAACCCCCAAGGACACCACAACGGAGCCTCCCCGCTCCTCTTCTGGATGATTATCCAACGGCTATGTACCCGCACCAAAGCCTTCGACTTTGAAGGAAGCATGGATGCCGGAATCGCCTTCTCATACAGTCTTTACGGCGCACATCCCGTCACCTACCCACGTGTGGTTCATTACCGCCACCCGTTGATACGCCATTTGCTAAAAAAGAAAGTGGAGAACTAAAAAAAGGAGACCCAAACTGTGAACATTAAATTAATTGTCATATCGAAGACCGACCAGCCCTACCTACAGGAAGGCATTGACATCTACGTGAAACGCTTGCGTCACTATGTCAACTTCGAAATCGAAGTCATCCCTGCCTTGAAAGACCAAAAAGGAGCGTCGGCCGAAGAAATAAAAGAACGCGAAGCCCTCTTGCTGCTCAAACGTCTGGAAGGAGCTGACCGCATCGTCCTCCTTGACGAACACGGCAAAGAACATACCTCCGTGGGATTCTCCCAGTATCTGCAAAAACAGATGAACGCCGGCATCCGCAATCTTGTCTTTGTCATTGGTGGAGCTTTCGGTTTCGCCCCCTCGGTTTACACCGCCGCACACGACAAAGTCTCCCTCTCCCAGATGACCTTCAACCACCAGATGGTACGGCTTTTCTTTGTTGAACAACTCTACCGTGCCTTCACCATCCTACATCACGAACCCTACCACAACGAATAATACCGAAAAAAGTGGGACTGCCAGACTTAGCAGGCGCTTCCGACCGTGCACAATCACCACACCATAGCAGATTCCCCATCCGCCCTACATCATCAAATCTATAATATCTTCTTCAGCGGTGCTGTGCGGAAAGCCATTGTGTCTATATAGCGGCCATCCTCGCCTTTCAGTGCCTTGCGGAACTCATCAAACGTGCGGTGTTCCATATATATCACATTATACACGTCGCCGATGTTGTCAATAAAATGCGCATCGCTGTCGGTGATGAAATTAAACCGCTTCAAATAAGCGAATTTCTTCAGCATCTCCTCCTTCGTGGTGAAACGGTTTATCTCCAGCCCGTCTGCCCTTAAATCCGGGGGGACAAAACCCAACTGGCTGGTCAACGAAGTGGTGCCCTTGTTCACATGCGCCGGAACAAACAAACCACCAATACGGTGCACCTCCTCATATATACCGTCGATATCCACATCAATGCCGTTAAGCAAGTGGTACTCCTCCTCCCCCACAATCTCATCGTTCTCGTCCACGATAAGCTGATAGCCGAAACGATCCTCGTCGTTGGGGATAGGCGGCAAATGGGCATCCAAGAACTCCTGGAACTCGTCCAGTTGTTCATCGGTTTCGAAATAAGCCAAACAGTGAGCCTCTTCCTGCGAGGTCACCTCGACACCACCCAACACAAACAGGCCGTTGTCGCGCCCTATTTTCTGTGTCACCTTCACCTGCCTTGTGGTATTGTGGTCGCTGATGGCAATCATGTCCAGCCCGCGCGCCAACGCCCGTTGGACGATGGCCGACGGGCTCATCTCCAAATCGCCACAGGGCGACAGCACCGTGTGAATATGCAAGTCGGCCTTAAACGGAGTCATCTTTGCGGATGTTATGAATCAAGATTCAAGCATCAAGAAGCTTTTATCATGTCTCCTTAACCCTCGAAACTTTATTATCCTTTCAGGCACTCGTATATCTTGCCTGCCGTCTCAAAAGTCTCCATGGTGGTGCTGAGAAACGGGATACCTTCCTCGTTGCTCTGCTCCAGCGTGTCCTCCGAGGCAGTCTGTCCTTTCACCAAAATCACACAGGCCAATTCCTTCAACGAGGCGATAGCCATCACATTCTTATGCACCTGCAGCGTCACCCACACATTGCCCATCTCGGCGTTGCCCATCACATCGCTGAGCAAATCCGACACGTAGCAGCCCTCTATTTCGCGATCCAGTCCTTCGGCACCCGACAGCACCTTTAAATTCAATTTCTCTACAAGTTCCTTAACTTTCATAGTCTATATTGATTTTATTTCAATGTGCAAAAATACAATTTTTTTTCCAATTACACGTTATTCTGCCGAAAAAAACTATAAAAAACGACATTCCATGCAATTCAATCTTACCTATAGCGAAGTCTCACAACTCATTCTCGAAAAGACCGGAAAAGAACTTCCCCTTGCCTTCGGCGGCCCTCACACCCTCCGCATATCATACAAAGTGCCTTTGATGGGTGCCGTAGGGCTGGATATCAATGTGGACCGTATCAACGGCAGCGATATCTTCCTTTCTTACGGAGGGGGAGCAGGCATCGAGTTTATGGTGCGCACGGCTCTCGGCCAGTTCAAGAAACAGCTGGGGGCTGACTTGCTTGACATTCTCGACGGCAACCGCTTGATGCTTGCCTTGGGCAAGAGTCCGCAACTCTCACCCGTGTTCGACCGCATTACCCTGAAGGACATCCATTTCGACGAACGGGCTATTATGATTGACTTCGTCCCCAAACCTTGAACCTGCGTTCCGCTATGCAGCTACACTATATCCGACACAGCTGTTTTGTGGCCGAAGAGGAGGATTGCCTTATCGTCTTCGATTATTGGCGCGACCCCCAAGGCGAATTGAAACTTCTTTTGGACAACGCTGAGGGGAAGGAGGTTTATTTCATCGTCTCGCATTTCCATGAGGACCATTATAACCCAGAGATTGCAGGCTGGTGTGCCGCGCATGCGGGGTGGCACTTGCTGCCATCGTACGACACAGTGCGCCGCCGTCGTATCGACAAGACGCTTCCGCTGGCCATATTGCGTTTCGGCGAGCACGTCGAGACGCCCCATTTCCTGCTTACTTCCTACCGCTCAACAGATGTAGGGGTCTGCACTGTGCTCAAACTTCGCGACGGCACGACACTCTTTCATGCCGGCGATTGCAATAATTGGTATTTCCCCATGAGTTCCGACCCTTCCGACATAGACCGTGTCAGGGTTACTCCCGACCAGATGGAGAAACTTTTCCTTTCCATCCTCCGCGACATCAAGCGCGACTATCCCGAGCTGGATCATGCCATGTTCCCTGTCGACCCCCGCTTGGGTCAGGAGATGCTTCGCGGCCCGCTCCAGTTGCTCAAGACCATACGGGTAAAGAATCTGCATCCCATGCACTATAGCTTTTGAATGTGTGAATGTTGATATGTTTAACGATGCGAACCACGTATCAACGGATAAACATATCAACTTATCAACTGACTATATTCGATATACCATTTCAGGGCGGTTCATAGAAGTCCCCTTTGGGTTACTTCGGCTTCTCGTTGTCCGGACATAACAAAAGCAGCGCCGCCATTTCCGTCATTCCTTTTCAACACACACCATTTCCCGCGAATCCTCCCCAACCTGCACCCGGGTCCCTTTCGCACCGCCCCTGATTTGCTCGTTCACCCACCCATCGACCTCCGTTATACCCCAGTTCTCCTTCTGATATGGGAAAACGATGGGAGAACGATGGGAGAACTGAGGACTAAGGAGCGAAGGAAGTGCAGCCGGGTTCCTATCGGTCATCGAGACGGGGAACAGAATAAAACGGTCATTATAAGACTTTTCATTCCACATGTCACCGCTTTGCTTCTGGACGGCCTCTGCCAGAGACCTGCTTAGCCTAATGACCGATTTGGGTCGACTGCATGAATGTGTTGACATGTGAATGAGTATATCAATTCACAAGTTAACGAATTAACGGACTCAATCGATTCACGGATTAACGCATTCAATTTTATTTCTTCCAGAAAGCGGGGATGAAGAGGATAAGTACAGTGAGACATTCGAGGCGCCCCATTAGCATGAGGAGTGAGCAGATGAGTTTGGCGGGAGTGGTGAAATGGGCATAACAGCCAAAGCCACCGCTGATACCGAGCCCGGGACCATACCCGGTGATGCAGGCAATGACCGCTCCGATGGATTCGGTAGCATTGATGCCGCTGAGCATAAGCAGCATGATGCCGATGAAGATGACCATCACAAAGACCATGAAGATGACCATCACGTTGGTGACGATGTGTGACGAGACAGGTTTGCCGTTAAGCCTGACGGGGTTGACAGACTGGGGGTGCAGGCGGTCGCGCAGTATCTTGCGCACGTGCCTCACCAGTATAAGTACGCGCATGGCTTTGAGTCCGCCCGTGGTGGAGCCAGCCATTGCACCGCAGAGGGACAATACAACGAAGAGGAAGGAGACGGGCACCCACCATTGCGAGGTGTCGGCAACAAGGGAGCCGGAAGTGGTTATGACGCTGATGGTCTGCACCAAGCCATTGCGGATGGCGTCGCCCCAGCTGTAGCCCATGGCGAAGACCAATGCGCAGATTACGAACAGAGAGGCTGCGACTACGGTGCAGAGATAGAAAAGGAACTGTTCAAGTTTGTGGCTGAGCTTATCCCAACGGAAGGTGAAGAAGTTGAAAAGCAGGGCAAAGTTGACACCGCTGAGGAGCATGGCCAGTGCGACGATGTATTGCTGCAGGTGGGTAAGACCTTGGAGGCTGTTGTTGTAGATGGAGAATCCGCCCGAGGAGATGTTGGTGAAGGTGATGTTGACAGCGTCCCAGATGTGCATACCGCTTTTGTAGAGCAGGAAGATGAAGAGGAAGGTAAGGAGAATGTAAACACCGAGGGTGTGACGCACGGTGGAGCCCATGGTTGAGGACTGTTTGCCAGTATTGTCGGCTCCAGAGGCTTCAGCTGTGTAGAGGCTGTATTTGTTGATTCCCATGGAGGGCACAAGGGCAAGGACAAGCAACACTATGCCAAAGCCACCGAACCACTGGGTCATGCTGCGCCACAGGAGAATGGACGAGGGAAGCCATTCGACTGCCGAGAAGACGGTGGCCCCGGTGGAGGTAATGCCCGACATAGATTCAAACAAGGCGTCGGGGAAATGGATGAGTGTGCCTGTGGTGAGGAAGGGCAGGGTGCCGAAAAGGCCTAATACGACCCACATCAAGACCACCAGCAGATAGGCCATGCGACGGTTGTGCATGGTTCGTGCCCGACGGAATCGGACTTTGAGCAGCAGTCCGACGAAAAAGGTAAACAATCCCGAGAGGGCTATCTGTTCCCAGGTGCCGTCGGAGAAATGCAATGCGGGTATGAGGCAACTCAATATCATGAGTCCCTCGACCATGAGCACAATGCCCAAAAACCGCAATATGTACTTTATATCAATGATGCTTATGTATTAACTTGTAGATTAATTTGTTTATCTTTTTAACCTTATTCGCCAGTAGGCTGGTGAGACAATGGCGAGGAGCGCGAAGAGTTCTACACGACCGGCCAGCATCAAGACTGCCAATATCCATTTGGCCAAGGCGGGAAGCAGCGCGTAGTTAAGGCTGCCACCCAATGAGTTGATAAGCGGCGAGGGACCCAGATTGCTGATGTTGGCCGCTGCCATGCAGATAGCATCGGGTATTGAACAGCCGCAGATTGTCAGTACAAAGCCCCCGGCTACAATGAATACAATGTAAAGGAACACGAAGGCGAAGACTTTGCTGATGTAGTCTTTCTCCACCAGCTGGCCATTCAGTTTGACTCGGTAGATAGCATTGGGGTGTATCATACAGTTAAAATAGTTGGCCACATATTTCACCATGATGATGACTCGGCGCAGCTTTATGCCGCCACCGGTGCTGCCAGACATGGCTCCCACTACTATCAATATGAATGTCAGTACACTGACCAAGAACGACCAATAACGAGGGGTCGGCATATAGAAGCCGCAGGTGGACATGGTCGAGGCGATGTGGAACACACTGTAGCGTGCGGAATCGTACAACCCGTTGCCTTCGGCGAAGAAAGCCACTGTGCATACTGTCACGGCCGCAATGAACAGCACGACATAGGTTCGCAATTCGCCATCGCTCCAAAGGTGTCGCCATTTGAATGTGAAGATACGGTATAGCACAGCCACATTGACTCCACTGAAGAACATGAAGACTGTCACCGTGGTGACTGCCCCATTGCCCAAGGCCATTATGCCCATGCTGTTGGTCAGGAAGCCACCCGTGGAAACGGTGCTACAGGCTGTACAGAATGCATCCACAACATTAACGCCTTGCATTGTCAGCACTACACTCATGGCGACGGTGAAAAGTCCGTAGATGCTCCACATGCGGGTGACGCTTTTGGCCAAACGGGGATGCAGTTTGCGTTGCTGAGTGCCGGAGAATTCGGCTTCGTAGAGTGTGCCTGCACTGAGTCCCAGCCTACGCAATAGTGCCACTACGAAAAGCAGCAGTCCCAGTCCGCCCAACCATTGGGTCAAAGCCCGGTAAGTAAGCACCGAAGGCGGGAGGTTCTCGGGCATGGCCACCACCGAAGAACCTGTGGTGGTGAATCCGCTGAAAGACTCGAATACGGCATCGGTGAATGATGCTGTCGTGCCGGTAAAGAGGTAAGGCAAGGTGCCGAACAGGGGCAATACGACCCACACCGCCACTGTGAGCCAGTAGCTTTCATCTTCGCGCAAAACATATTCCGCTTTTTTCCCCACCATGTTGCGGAGAAACAATCCCGACATAAGTATGAGCAGCCCCGACAGAGCCAAGGCAAATTGCATTCCGTCTTGGCTATAGATGGAGACAGCAATGGGCAACAGCATGCCTGCCGCCACGTAAAGCAGCAACACACCCGTCACATGGGCTATGAGACGCCAGTTGAACCGACGCACTACCTGATTCAGACGAACGGCCTTGATATGTTTTTTTGGACGAATGGCGGTAGGGTTTTACAAGGTTGAAGTCGAAGAAGATTTAGGAGAAGAGTTTTGCCGCCTGTTCCATAGCCTTGGGCAGGGCGAAGACAACCACTTTGTCTTTTGCCTTGATCTGGGTGTCGCGGGTGGGGAAGATAGTCTCGTTGCCCCTGATTATGCCGCCGATGGTGGCTCCTTTGGGCAACGGAAGGTCGCGGATGAGATGGCGTGTGGCTGGCGACCATTTGCCGACATTGAACTCTATCAACTCCGCATTGGTGCCACTGAGCCATTTGCTGCTCACCGCATCGCCACGGACTATGAATCGAGAGATATAGCTGGCGGTAATCAGTTTCTTGTTGATGATGGTGTCTATGCCGATATCCTGCGAAAGGGTGATGAACCCGGTGTTTTCGACCAAGGCGATGGTACGTTTTACCCCCAGTTTCTTGGCATGGAGGCAGGTGAGGATGTTGGTCTCCGAAGAGTCGGTCACAGCGATGAAGGCATCGGTTGTTTGGAGTCCTTCGTCTTTCAACAGTTCGATATCGGTAGCGTCGCCGTTGATTACCAACGTGCGTTGCAACAGGGAAGCTGCCTCTTCGCAACGGGGACGTGATTCTTCGAAGAGGGTAATCCCAATGCGGTCTTCTAATGTCATGGCGGCATAGCGCCCTACACGTCCGGCTCCAACAATCATGGCTCGCTTGACAGCCACATCCTCTTTGCCCAGCACACGACGGATAGTCTCCAACTGGTTGGGACGGCTGATGAGGTATGCCAGGTCGCCATGCTGGAAGACCAACCCTGCATGGGGGATGATGGTTTCGCCTCCACGCAGGATAGCAACCACACGGGCATGGAGCGTGTTGTACATCTGCACCAATTCCTGCACACTGTGACCCGTCACTGTGGAGTCGGCATCGATGCGTATCAGATACATGGTCAACAGCCCTCCGCTGAAGTCGAAGAACTCCGTCGCCACTGAATTGTTCAGCAGATTGGTGATTTCCTTGGCAGCAATGCGCTCGGGGCACACCAGTTCATCCACACCTATCTCGCGGAACATGTCGCGATGCTTGGGTGCCAAGAGTTCGGCATTACTGATTCTGGCCACCGTGCGTTTGGCTTTCATCCGTTTGGCCAACACACAGCTCATCAGATTGATACTCTCTTCGTGCAACACGGAGACGAAGAGGTCACAGTCGCCTACATTGGCATCGGCCAATACCTGCGGCGAAGTAGACGACCCTGCTATGGTGAGCAAATCCGTATCCTTTTCCAACCGCTTCAGCAGCTCTGAATTCGGATCCACCACCGTTACATTATGGTTCAAATCTGTCAGCGACCGTGCCAGATGGAACCCCATTTCGCCATCGCCTGCGATGATTATATTCATTGACAATCCATATTTTAGCAACAGGAGACAAGCTGTCTCCCGTTTTGTTACGAACCTGCAAAAATACAAAAAAACATTAACTCCAAAAAATAAAAAAACCAAAAAACAGAAATCCAATCCACCTGCTTCCTCTATAAATCTAAAGTCCAAGAAGCCTCTACAACCTAATTATCACATTTTTATCATATCCCAAATTGAAAAAAACAGCATTATTTCCCCCTCTTTGCATAATAATTTATCAAAACTTCGTATCTTTGCAACTTCAAATGTCTTCTTTTGTAGAAGCACTGCAACCCTCCAAAAAGTAGATTGCACGACCTAACAACAAGAATGACACTATTTTAAAAACAAAGGAAAACATTATTATGGAAATAACGCGTACCTTCGACCTGCTTGACCACCTTGTCACCTCATACCCTGACAAGCCCGATATTCTGGCAGGAAAAGAAAAAGGCGAATGGGTGAAATACAGCACCCACGACTATTATAAATACGCCCACTATATGGCTTGCGGACTTTTAGAACTTGGCCTGCAACCTGGCGACAAAGTCATCACTATCTCAGGCAACTGTCCCGAATGGAATTTCATCGACATGGCTCTTGCTCTTGCCGGCATGATACATGTCCCGGTCTACCCTACCCTGAGTCCTGACAACTACCTGCACATCTTCACCCACAGTGAAGCCAAGTTCATCCTCGTAAGCAACAATGTGCTACTGAAGCGCATCTTGCCTGCCGTCGACAAGATGGAGGTAAAGCCCCAAATCTATACCCTCGCTGCCATTGAAGGATACCCACGCACACTCGAAATCCTTAAAGCCGGTATCGCCAGCCGCGAGAAAAACAGTCCCATCATCGCACATCTTAAGGACACCATACAGCCCGACGACTGGGTCACCCTTATCTACACCTCTGGCACCACCGGCCAACCCAAAGGCGTCATGCTCTCCCACCGCAACATCTGCAGCAACTTCGTTGCGCACGAGAAAGTCAACCCCATGACCTCTGACAGCCGCGTGCTCTCGTTCCTTCCCCTCAACCACATGTACGAGCGCAGCATGAACTACCACTTCCAGCTTAAAGGCGTCTCCATATACTATGCCGAGAACATGGGTACCCTACAGCAGAACATGGCTGAGATACACACCAACGGGTTCTGTGCCGTTCCCCGGGTACTTGAGATGGTATATGACAAACTTTATGCTGCTGGCAAAGACTTCACCGGAATCAAGAAAACCATCTACACACGGGCGTTCAAGCACGGTGCCCGCTACGACTACACCCTCTTTAAGAAAGTGTCACTGGGCTATCAGATTTCACAGTTCTTCTTCGAACGTCTTGTTTATCGTCACTGGCGCGAACGTTTCGGTGGCAACCGGCTTATTGTCATCACGGGCTCAAGCAGCATCCAACCCCGCATCATCCGCACTTTCGCTGCCGCTGGCATCAATATCTACGAAGGCTACGGTCTGTCTGAGACTTCGCCCGTCATCGCTGTCAACAACCCTGCCGACGGCTACGTCCGCATCGGCACCGTGGGACCAGTACTCAGCGGTGTGGAAGTCAAACTGGCCGACGATGGCGAGATTCTCACCCGCGGGCCTCACGTCATGTTGGGCTATTACAAAGACCCCGAATACACAGCACAGGTCATCGACTCCGACGGATGGTTCCATACCGGAGATGTCGGACAGTTTGTGGGCGGCATAACAGGACCGCGCTACCTGCGCATCACTGACCGAAAGAAAGACATTTTCAAACTTTCCGCAGGCAAATATATCGCTCCGCAGTTGCTTGAAAACAAACTCCGCGAGTCCGAATATATCGAACAAGCCATGGTTGTAGGTGAGAACGAAAAGAGTGTAGGTGTCATTATATCGCCTAACTTCAACACGCTCCACTACTGGGCACTCAAACACAAACTACATTACCGTGACAACAACCAACTCCTTGCGCTTCCTCAAACCAAAGAAAAATACAAAACAGTCATCGACCTAATCAACCGCGACTTTGCCGCACACGAACAAATCAAGAGTTTCCGTCTTGTCTCCGACGAGTGGACATCGGCCAACGGTCTCCTTTCCCCCACACTGAAGATTAAGCGTAACATACTCATGGACAAATATAAAAATCTCATTGCAGAGATTTACGGCCGTGCTCCCCAGACTGCCAATCCCATTCTCTCTGCTTTCCGCAGTGTCGAACTCCCCAACTTCGGCTTCTCGAAAAAGAAATGACGATCCCCGATGTTCAACACCCCTATACTCCTTATTAACTTCAACCGCCCTGACTTCACAAGGCAGGTGCTATCTATCATCATGCAACAAGCACCTGCCGACCTATACGTCTTCCAAGACGGTCCCCGCCCAGACCACCCCGATGACCCTTCGCGTCTGGCTCAGGTGCGAGAGGTCATCGACCAACTTACGGCAGAATCTTCTACACGGCTCCACACACGGTACTCCCCTCATAATCTTGGCTGCGGCCCCGGACCCGCCGACGCTCTCACATGGTTCTTTTCTCAGATTGAGAGCGGCATTATCCTCGAAGACGATGCCATTCCCCATCCCGACTTCTTCTCCTACGCCCAACAACTCCTCCAACGCTATGCTGACGACCCATCGGTCATGGCTATCGGTAGCATGAATGTCGACAAACAACGCCCCAATCCCGAGAGCTACTATTTCTCCATGATGAATCGCAATCTCTGCGCTTGGGCATCGTGGCGACGTGCATGGAACCTCTTCGACCTTCGTCTCTTCCATGTATCACGCTGCACCCTTGCACGTGCCTTGCGACGCTACGGATGCGGCATCCTTGAACGGGAATACTGGTGCGACCGCCTGGACGAAGTACACAAAGACGGTGTCGGCAACTCCAGCTGGGACATGCAGTTTCTCATGGCCATCTGGCTCCATCACGGGAAAGGGATAATCCCCAATGTCAACCTCTCTTCCAACATAGGCACCGTTGTCGACGCCACCCACCCATCGGGACAGGGAAACATCATCGACAACATTCCCACCCAACCGATCCTCCCCCTCGTCCATCCCGCCGACCATTCCATACAACGCAATGCCGACCGGTCATTCCATTTCAGCTACTTCGAATCATCGCGTGGCAACTGGACAAAAGGCCACATCCTCTATCATCTGATTAACAAAAAAGTCAAAAAAATTCTCCATCATCAAGGACCATGGCGAACCTCAAAATAAAGTACCGCATTCAGAAGCTTTTTGGCCGATGGCTTGACCGCCCAATTATACCATCGGGTAAAAGCGTCGGCTATTCGCTTGTGCGCTCGGAACGGGCACGCTGCACCCTGGGTCGCCATACACAACTCAACCCGCCCTACATCCTGCACAACGTCGCCATAGGCGACTACACCTATCTCTCCCGCCACGCCCTTGTCGCCAACACCACTATCGGTAAGTTCTGTTCTATCGGTCCCAACCTATGCTGTGGCCAAGGGCTACACCCCACAGCGGGAGTCTCTACCCACCCCATGTTCTACTCCCCCGCCAAACAGAACGGTGTCACACTCTCCCCAGAACCCCAGTTTACCGAAACCAAACAGACCAACATAGGCAATGACGTATACATTGGGGCAAACGTTTTCATTCTCGATGGGGTCACCATAGGCGACGGAGCCGTCATAGGTGCCGGTGCTGTCATCACCCGCGACATTCCTCCTTATGCCATAGCTGTTGGCGTCCCAGCCCATGTAATCAAATACCGCTTCGACCCCGATACCATACAAGCCCTCTTACAACGCCAATGGTGGAATGCCCCCGACAGCCAACTTCCTGAAGTGGCACAACATTTCTGGGATATCCAAGCATTCCTCCACACCTCAAAATAGAAACACTGCGGCAACCGCTCCCTATTGAGCGATATGCAGTGAAATCCAAAGCATAACGTTCACTTGTAGAAAAAATGAGAACAACAAAGGCGAAAAAAGCATAAAACAAGGGGCTCAAGAGGCTTTTTACAGAGTCTTACAAGAGAAGCCGAGCAAAAAAGTAGCATTTATAATCAGCATGTTGTATCTTTTTGAGAAAAAAAATTTTGTCAATCAAAAAAATGTTCGTACTTTTGCAACCGCTTTTCGAGAGAGAAAAGTGCCAAAAAAATGATCTGTTAGCTCAGTTGGTTTAGAGCGCTTGCTTGACAGGCAAGAGGTCACAAGTTCAAATCTTGTACAGATCACACAAGAGCAACACGGAGGTCAAAGGCCTCCGCTTGTTTTGTAAAAGGTCTGTTAGCTCAGTTGGTTCAGAGCGCTTCCTTCACACGGAAGAGGTCGACAGTTCGAATCTGCCACAGACCACACAGAAGCCCCAATTAAGGGGCTTTTTTAATGCCATAAAGTATTGATTTTCATAGTTAATATACTGAATTACAGCCGTTGCAGTTTTGGGTGTTATTTTACCTTGTTTTGATGTTATAAGGTACATTTTTGTTACTCGTTTGTTACTCGAATGAAAAAAAGTTTGTATCTTTGCAATCGGAAACAAAATTAAATCTTATCGAGTATGCCGAGAAAAAAAGTTGCCAGCAAGGCGAAAGAAACGGTACGTTTGAGAGAAAAAAGACTGTCAAACGGGAATGTGTCGCTGTATTTGGACTATTACAAAGACGGGCAAAGGGAATATGAATTTTTGAAACTCTATCTAATACCCGAAAAAACACCCTTTGACAAGCTGCATAACTTGGAGGTGCTGAACGCTGCAAACGCTATCAAAGCAGAGCGTACACGGGTAATCATAGCCGAAGAGGCGGGATTAAAGCGTGTTTGGCAGTCGAAAATTCTGTTGTCGGATTGGATGATGCATTGTGCCGAACAGGCAGAGCAGAGAGCCAGCACAGCAGCCAACCGCCACACGTGGGGGCGTACGATAGAGAACACCGCAGACCTGTTGAGACAATACGCTGGTGAACGTGTGAGAGTGTCGGACGTGGACACCGAATTTTGCAAGGGCTTTATAGAGTATTTGCGTACGGGTTACGTTATCGGGCGTAATGTGCAGAACACGGGGCAGCATTTAGCAGCCAGCACAGCACAAAAGCGTTACCAATGTTTGAGGTTTGCATTGTCCGAGGCAGTGAGGGAGGGCGTAATAAACAAAAACCCGTGTGATATGTTGGCAGATGCGGACAAAATCAAAGTACCCGAAAGCACACGGGCGTATCTTACTATTGATGAGTTGAAGTTGTTAGAGAACACCCCGACAGCCAGCGAGGAAACAAGACGGGCGTACCTCTTTATGTGTTATTGCGGTTTGCGTATATCGGACGTTAAGGCGTTGCGGTGGGCTGACATAAACCAGCAGGGCGAACAATGGACTATCACCATACGCCAGCAGAAAACGCAAACACCCCTCTATTTGCCCCTATCAAGCAAGGCACGGGAGTTTCTACCGCAACAGGGAGAAAAGCCCGTCAGCGGGCTTGTATTTGCCGACATACCGACAGAGCCAGCCATGAACCGCACATTGAAAGCATGGGCAGAACGGGCAGGGATAAACAAGAACCTGACATTACACACAGCACGCCACACATACGCCACAACCCTATTGACTAAGGGGGCAGACCTCTACACCGTCAGCAAGCTGTTGGGACATTCCGAGGTTGCGACAACTCAGATATATGCAAAGATAGTGGATAAAAAGAAAGTGGATGCGGTGAACCTGTTGAACGAGCTTTAATATGGAGGGGTAAATGATGAATGCAGAAACATTAAGCAGATTTGAGAGATTGGCAATGAACGTGTTGAACCAAACGGACGAGCAGCAACGACTAAATGGGCTGAAAAACCTATGCCGACAGATGCAGAGCAGCGAGCCAACATTGTTTGACATTGCCGAAAAGTGTGGGGTGGGGCAAAAGCGATTTAGTTATGAGGATTTTACAAAGCTATCCGACCACAAGGACGAGATAAGCTATTTTATAGAGGCAAAAGACTATTTTGACACATACGATAAAGAAACTCCCGAGCAAGCAGAAGAGAGAGAAGAGAAGTGTAAAGAGGTGCGAGGCGAATATTATAGTAGCAAGTGGAAACAAACAGATGAAAACGGTGTAAACACATGGATGGTGGGCGGATACAATCGGGGAAACAGGGTGACATTTGAGGAAAAATGGGTGTATATGGGGAATGGGTATTGTAATGGGGAGTATAAGTTGGGAGGGTATTATTCTGTATGGTACGAGTATAGGGATAGTTTCCTTTATAGGTTATGTATGGGATTGATAGATGCAAGTTATAGCAATATCACCCAGCAAGAAAGAGATGTGTTGCGGTTATATCCCATAGAGTGGGAAAGTATCGGACTGCCCGAAGAGTTTGAGGAAAGAAGAGGTGAGCGAGTGCAGGCTGAGCAGAGTATTAATGCAGCGACCGAGAAACTGAACACGGCAATTCATGCAGTTTACTTGTGGTGGGCATTACGCACAGAGAAAGCCGAGTTGGAGGACTATTTGAGCCTATATCAAAGTGAAGAGAACGAGCCGTTCACAATAGACCCACGACTGACAACGCCAAAAGCAAAGGCGATGTTTGCCAAGTTTGCCGAATTGGGGTATATCGAGATGAGCGAGGGAAAACATTGGAAGTGGAGGAAAAATAAATATAGTTTGAAATGTTTTGCCGACCATGCAATTGAAGTATTAGACTTAAGAAAAAATAGAATGGGGTTTCCTCTCAAAACATGGGGATTGTTTGAGGATTTATTTAACGAAACCCGTCTGCAATCCTATAAACCCATACCACCAAAAGAATATAACGATGATAACGAATGTAGAGTAATTATAAAGGTGTTTGCTATAAGTAAATTCTAAATAAATACTTAACAATCAATTAATAATATTCACTTGCTATCAAGAGATATAGCAAGTGTTTTTCTTTTCTTTTGTTGTACTTTTGCACTCGATTTCAAGCGGCAGAGACTGCAACCCTGCAAGTGAGAAATCCGAAGGCAATACGCATAGTTGCAGATGCTGAGATTGCCATAATAAATAAAACAAAAGACATGAACGAAAATATCGAAATCATGGCAAAGTTAGAGGAGATAAAACAAATATCCCTCATGGGTGCAAAAGACGTGTTCAACATTGACGATGTGGCAGCGTACACGGGTTTGTCGAAAGGTTACATCTACAAACTGACACACGAAAGGCGAATACCTTTTGCAAAAGGCGGTGGAAAAATGCTTTTCTTCAAGCGTGAGGACATCAACGCATGGTTGCTACAAAACAAGGTGAGCAGCCAACAGGAGTTAGAACAAATGGCAGCAGCCTATGTGTTGAACAATCCGAGGAAAGGAGGTCGGAAATGACAAAACAATCTCTAATAAAAAACCTCTTGGAGGGTGGCAGGTTTACGGCTATAGAACTGAACCGATTGGCGAACACAGGTGATGCACGGAAGATTATTAGCCAACTGAGAGCCGATTTCCAAAACGGTATTGCGGGTGGAGCCGATGTGCAGGACATTTGGCGTACCAACCCCAAGACCAAATCACACTACAAAGTGTATTGGATTTCCCAGCACCTCACAACGAAAGGAGGACACTATGAAGAGTGATGCAGTCAAACAATTAGAGTTGGACATGTGGCAACGCTCAATCGAAATGCACCCCGAATTAAAACGACATGCAGAACAAACTCCGTTTGGAGTTGCAGCCTACTTTCCAAAGCCCACATACACCGACACCACAGCCAACGGACTAACGAGGTGCATTATTGATTTCATCATGTTGCGTGGTTGGCAGGCTGAACGTGTCAATATCATGGGGAGACCGATAAAACAGGCAAATGGCAATTATATGTTTGGCAAGTCGCACATGACGAAAGGCACGGCAGATATTTCGGCAACAATCTGTGGGCGAAGTGTCAAAATTGAAGTGAAGATAGGAGCCGACCGCCAGAGCGATGCACAACGCAAGTACCAGGCCGACATTGAACGTGCTGGGGGTATGTACTACATTGCAAAGGACTTTGAAAGTTTTGTTGAATGGTATAACAAAACATTCGTATGCACTACTTGACATTTCCGATAGAGCTATTGCGTAACTATATGGCTAAGCCCAGCAGTTTATTCAATACGGCAAGGTGGTGTATTGTAAGAGAGATTGACGAAAACAGACTTGTACCATACATTAGCAAAAAAAATGTGGAGGATGTTCTTAAAAGTTATGAGGAAAACGACATGTATTTTGATTGTGGTTTTAGGGATTTCCCCAAAAACGCAAAGATACTTGTAGAACTGAATAAGAATTGTCCTGTACAAGAAAAGCATTGTTGTGTATCAATCAAAAGGGATATGATTATTGGGGCTGGTAAAGACGATTTGAGAGAATGGGACAAGGTGAAGTTTTTAGGCTATTGTGCATTGAAAAGTATTGAGGGTGCAAGCAATGGAGTGTCAAAAGCCAACAACAAACTGATGTGGGCGAGAATGGCCGGTTATCCCTCTTGGGCAGATTTAGAGAAATCGGAAACGATAGGGACATGTGGTTTGCAAGGGTACTTTACCGAATATTACGCAAATAAGTTGAGAGCCGAATTGCAAATGACATTCCATAATGTGAAAATTTATAGCAAACACACAAGAGGGTTCTATTTCACCACCAAGCCTAATGTATCAATGGAAAATGTAATTGAGTATGCAATTCGGGCAAGTCCGTCATTCAAGAAGAAAAGGCTGAAACAAAATACTGATGCAGCCGAAAAGAGAGTAAAAGCATTGTTAGGAATATGAATACATTATTTGCAACGAAGTAAACGTAATAATTGTGCTGGATAAATGTGAAAAAGGCACAGAGCAACGTTCAAGAAAATCCCGACCTTAAATAATGCTTATAAATAATGCTTATAAACTATGCTTATAAACTATGCTCGATAATTGGGCAAAAAAAACGCACGAGCGATAAGAACAAAAAAGTATATTTGAAAACAACAAAGATTTACAGATATGGAAAAAGGACACACCAACAATCCCAATGGCAGACCAAAGGGAACACCAAACAAAGTAACGCAGAACATGCGAGAATGGATTTCTGCACTGATTGATAACAACCGAGAGCAGATTGAGGAAGATTTGAAAGCATTAGAACCCAAAGAGCGAGTACAGATGTTCGAAAGGCTGATGCAGTATGTAGTCCCCAAGCAACAGGCAGTGAGTGCAGATTTGCAAGATTTGAGGGCGAGGAATAGACCGCTTGTTGAGAGGTTGGCAATGCTTGCACGAGGTGAGGACATTCCCAAAGACGAGGAATAACCACCCACACGCATAGAACAGCCCCTATTCGGGGCTTTCTTTGTTTATATTGGATGAAGTTATGCAATATTGAGAAAAAAGTTGTATTTTTGCACCGTTTTTGAGAGTTAAAAACAGCAGCCCGAAAGCCTATAAAGGTACAATTTTGTTTCCCGTTTGTTACTCGATAAGTTTTTCAACGGCTGCAAACACTGAAACACAATAAATTGTATCGGTGTTTAGTGGTCTGCCACAGACCACCAAAATAGAAAGCCCGCAGAAATGCAGGCTTTTTTATTTGATACATTAAACAAACTTCTCCAGCTGTTCAACATTCCCCTTAAAATCCAAATCGCTCATTAAGGAACCTACGACAGAAGGAAACGCACTTGTGTTCCGATGACATTTTCGGGACGGTTGTTCTACGGTGAATCAACATAGAACAACTATTGACGGAGTGTATTCTGCGTATTGAAGATGGGCTTTCATTTTTTCCTCTTCACAATTGAAATCCCCCAGTGGGGACTTTCGTCACCTTTACAAAAAGCTCTTTCGTGCTTATTTTTGATGGTTTTAATTTTTATTCGTATCTTTGCAGAGGCATTTTGTGCTTTCTTTGTTTATATGAATAAATATATTATATTGTTTCTCATATTATTAGTATTGCTCCCACTGTCGGAAGGATTGGGTTTGTATGCCCAAATAGTGACTGACTCTATCTGGTCTGCGCAGGTGAAGACGGTAGTGTTGTGCCGCGGCGGTGTGGAGGGAGAATCCCCTGTCTTGTCGTTAGGTAGCGAAGACCGGCTACTGTTGCGTTTCGATGTTCTGGATGCTGAGGTGGGGAGTTACCGTTACCGTATAGAGCATTGCGACAGCCGTTGGCAACGCGACGAACTGGATCCCTACGAATATATAAACGGATTTGAAGAGGAAGCCATAGAAGGTTACAACAGTTCGTTCACCACACTGACCGACTATGTTAATTATTTTCAATACATCCCTGGCAAGCATAGCCAATTGTTGGTGTCGGGGAATTATGTAGTGACTGTTTTCGACCAAGAGGAGCCTGACCGCATTTTGTTTACCCGGAGATTTTATGTGACTGAGGGTAGCCTAAAAGCCGATGTGGCGGTGGTGAGTCCTTACGACGGGGGCAGCGTGAGGGAGCGCCGTGAAGTGGATGTGACGGTGTCGGAGAACCGCGATTACCGTGGCGACGTTCCGTGGCCGACGCTTAATCCAGCGTGGTGCCATGTATTGGTGCAGCAAAACGGTCGTACAGACAATATGCGATGGCTTCCTTTCGGCGGTTTCGAAGGGAGTTCGCTGTGCTACCGCCATAAACCCGAAAATGTGTTTGCCTGCGGCAACACTTTCAGATGGTTTGATATAAGCAATATTCGCACAGCCACCTATAATGTGGCACAGATAGCCGACTATGGCGGCGAATGGTATGCCACGCTGAAACCCCTCGAAGACCGATCGAAAGCCAATTTCATAGCGGAGGAAGTTCTCTGCGGAGGCATGAAAGTGAACGTTTGGGATCGCACCAACAAGCAGACCGAAGCCGACTATGTGTGGGTCCATTTCTTACTGCCCATGCGCTACCCGTTTATGAACGGGAGTGTGCATGTGGCCGGCGAACTCACCAACTGGTGCTTAGATGAGCATTCTCGCATGGAATACCGTCCGGATCTGAAAGCCTACACCCTGCGGCTGCACCTGAAACAGGGATACTATTCCTACCAGCTTTTGTTCGTACCCGTAGGCGAAACCGAGGGAGCCACCAATGTGCTGGAAGGCGACCATTTCGAAACCCCTAATCGCTACACAGCCTTTGTCTATTACCGTGGTGCCAACGACCGCTACGATCGTTTAGTTGCCATAGGACGCTCGCGTTGAATAATACGGATTGAAGTAATATATTTTAAACACTAATATTAAAGTCATACGATGCGCAAATTATTATTCCTTATCTTTAGTTTGACCTTGTGGGCATGGTGCATGGCCGCACCTGTGCGGTTTGCACCCACAACAGTGGTTCAGCCCAATGGCGACACACTACATTGTTTTGTCAGTGGCGATGAGTTTTATCATTGGCTCCACGATTCGGAAGGTTTCACAATAGTTCAAAACCCACAAACCAGACAGTATGTCTATGCCGGACAGAGCACCGATACAGACCCCATGGTCGACCCACTGCAGGTGGGTGTGATTCCCGAGGGTCTCTGTGCCACCACCCTGCTGCCGGGACGTGACGACCCCGCCAAGGCTGGACTGCGTCCCAACCTGATGCCCACTAAGCGTTATCTGCGCAGCCGCCACGACGCCTGGAAAGTGCCAGAGGATTCACTGTCTGTTGCACCCAAGACCAGCGGAGCCAACCACGGGATACTGAACAACATAGTCATTTTTATCCGTTTTGCCGATGAAGACACTTGTACGTCTTCCTCTTTCAGTACTATTGACTCCATGTTCAACGACAGCACAGCTGGCAACGAGTCTCTTTTCAATTACTTCCACTACACCAGCTACGGTAACCTGCGGGTAGTGACCCATTATTTGCCGACCCCAAGCGCCGACTTTGTGCTTTCCTATCAGGACATGCATGTACGCAATTATTTTAAACCATACAACGCTGTCACCAATCCGATAGGCTACACCAACGACACATCAAGGCGCAACCGCGAATTCACCCTCTTGCAGAATGCCGTCAGCTGGATCAATGCCAACTGTGCAGTGTCATCCTTGCCCAATCTCGACATGGACAACGATGGCAAAGTGGATAACATATGTTTTATAGTGAGCGGCACGTTTACCGCTTGGAACGACCTACTTTGGCCTCATAAATGGTCTCTCTACGACCGCACTGTAACCCTTGGCAACAAACGAATCTGGACCTATAATCTGCAGTTGGCAGGAAGCGGGTCGCACTACTTCAGCGTAAGCACCTTGTGTCACGAAATGACACACACTTTGGGTGCCCCCGACCTTTATCATTACGACAGCTACACCAATGTGTCGCCTGGAGGTGCATGGGATTTGATGAACAGCAACCAGACTCCCCCACAACAAACCAATTCGTTCTTCAAATACCACTATCTAAATTGGATAGACAGCATCCCCCTCATCGAGGATTCGGGTGAATACACCCTTCAATCACTGGCTTCAGGTCCCAACAATGCTGTAAAAATCGCTGCGGCAGCACCCCATCAGTGGTACATACTTGAATACCGCAACAATGCCGACACCTTCGACGCATCTATTCCAAACCAAGGACTTCTGATATGGCGCTATAACGACAGAAGCACTGCCGATAACGCTAACTTTAATTTTTATTCCATTCCTCATCAACTATGGCTCTTCCGTCCCAACAGCAACATTGACACTGTCAACGGCACTATTGCGCAAGCCGCCTTGGGAATTTCCAGCCGACATGCCTTCCATATCGGCACCAACCCCTACCCCTATCTTTGCGACGGCACCCCCGATTCTTCTTTCAGAATCACCAACATTCATCTCTCCGGTACCAATAACAGCAGTGTCACCTTCACTTTCAATCCCAATGGCAATCCTGCCTGCGGTACAGTACACACATTCCCTTTGGAACAGGGTTTTGAAGAGGGCGACAACGGCTGTTGGACGACCGAAAGCATCAGCACTGAAAATCTCCAAGAACTGGGTGTCACTGGAACCGAAAACAGCATATACCCCCATAGCGGCAACTATCAGTTCCGCTTCTCCAGCTTTTACACTGCCTCCGACTATAACCAATACCTCATATCCCCCTGCCTGCAGCATACCCGTCCCTTACAGATGAGTTTTTGGTACCGTCGTTCCCACAACTCAACCGAAAACTTCAAAATACAATACTCTACCACCAACAACGCTGTCGAATCTTTCACCAACACCATCGCCGATGTCGCTGTCTCAACGAATGACTGGCAGCAAAGCGTGGTCACCGTTCCCGCCGAAGCCCGCTATGTAGCCATCAACTATTATTCCAACTACAAATACCACCTCTTTGTCGACGATATCACGGTATACGATACCCTGGGTTCCGATACTATAATACGCGACACCGTCTACATTTCTGTCCACGACACCCTTGACCATATCGTTTACGACACCCTCATCCACTGGATACACGACACTCTGACCCACTCCTATCACGATACCCTATACACCACCGTCTACGATACGCTTTTCTTCTCGCTCATCGACACTGTAGAACAGACCGTACTCGATACTACCTTCTTCCAACCCAGCACCTATGAGGTAGCCGTACTGCCCAACGAGATAACCCGAGGCAATACCTCGGGCAGCGGATTCTTCCTAAAAGGGACACGGCTCGAGATTGCCGCACTGGCCTATCCCGGCTACCATTTCAGCCATTGGATGGACGGCAACACCGACAATCCCCGAACCATCACCGTCAACAGCGACATCCTCTTCAACGCCTACTTTGCCAAAGGCTCTGACATTCGATCTAAATCACTAATTCTTATCCACGACACCATCGTGTTGCGCGACACCGTATGGCGTACTATCCATCAAACTGTAAACATCACTCTGCACGACACCCTTTGGGTAAGCCATATTGATACCATTACGGTCACCACACGCGATACCCTTTGGATGCCCCGTGACGAACACGACACCTTCTACATCGTCATCCACGAACAATACTACTACGATACCACCTCCTACTACCAACTTGCCGTTCGCTCTGCCAATCCCACCATGGGTGCTGCCGCCGGTAACGGCATCTTTCCAAAAGGCACCGTGGTTCAACTGGGAGCCCTCCCAAACGAAGGCTACCACTTTGTGCAATGGTCCGACGGAGCCACTGACAACCCCCACTCCATCACCATCACTGGCAATGCCACCATCACTGCAACCTTTGCCCAAGGTCGTCCCGAAAACATTGACAATCCCATCCCTGCCTTCTTCACCAAAGTCTATACGCTGGGCCAATGCATCGTCACCGAATCTCCAGCAAATCTGCCTGTGACCATATACAACATCATGGGACAGCTCTTACTGCAACGCGGCAGCCTACAAAGCACGGAAACCCTCCGTACCGAAACCCAACCCCTGCGGCCAGGACTCTATATTGTACGCATTGGCACATTGCCCGCCACCAAAGTCATCATCCCCTAACAGCAATAGCATGTCCCTCCAACCACATGCGCAGAAAATTAACACTTTATCATTATCCTAAACATACATGTCCAACATCTACATCGAAACCTACGGCTGCCAAATGAACTTTGCCGACAGTGAAATTGTTGCCTCCTTGCTCCAAAAAGAGGGGCACATTGTTGTGAACGACATTGAACAAGCCGACTACATACTCATCAATACCTGCGCCATCCGCGACAACGCCGAGCAACGCATCCGAAAACGCCTACACGAATTGCGAGCCCTGCAACTGCGCCACAAACAACTGCGCATAGGCATACTGGGCTGCATGGCCGAACGTTTGCAAAGCCAATTGATGGTAGAAGAGGAGAACGTCAGTTTCGTAGTAGGTCCCGACGCCTACCGTCAACTTCCCAGCCTTCTTAAACAAGTACGCCAAGGAGGAGTCAAAGCAGCCGAAACCGAACTCAGCACTACCGAGACCTATGCCGACATCGAACCCGTACGTCTGGGCTCAAATGGCATATCGGCCTATATTTCCATCATGCGAGGATGCCAGAACTATTGTGCCTACTGCGTAGTGCCATACACCCGTGGGCGCGAACGCAGCCGCGACCCCGAAACCATCATCGCCGAAGCTCGCTCACTTTTCGAACAAGGCTATAAAGAAGTAACCCTACTGGGACAAAATGTCAACTCCTACCGTTTCCACAACCCAGCCGACAGCTCCACCTCCGTTGATTTTCCTGAACTGATGCATCGCGTAGCCGAAATAAGCCCTCTGCTCCGTGTCCGTTTCGCCACCTCGCACCCAAAAGACCTCAGCGACAAACTCCTTGAAGTAATGGCCTCGCATAGCAACATATGCAAATGTATCCACCTGCCCGTACAGAGCGGCAGCGACCGTATGCTGAAACTCATGAACCGCCACTACGACTCTGCATGGTACCTGAACCGCATCGAAGCCATCCGCCGCTACATGCCCGACTGCTCCATCACAACCGATGTCATCGCCGGATTCTGCACCGAAACCGAGGAGGAACACCAAATGACCCTCGACATGTTCCGCAAAGTGCGCTACGACTACGCCTACATGTTCAAATTCTCCATGCGTCCCGACACCTACGCCGCCAAACACCTGCAAGACGATATCCCCGAAGCCGAGAAAACCCGGCGTCTCGAAGAAATCATCGCCTTGCAAGGACAGATTGCACTCGAAAACAACCGCAAAGAAATAGGCAAGACCTTTGAAGTATTGGTAGAGGGCGTGTCGCACCGCAGCAAAGAACAACTCTTTGGCCGCAATAGCCAAAACAAAGTCATCGTTTTCGACCGTCGCAATGCACAACCCGGACAATACATCAACGTAAAAGTCACCGACTGCACCGCTGCCACCCTCAAAGGCGAGATTGTGTCTTGACCGCCACTGGCAAAAACTCTGCCTGCACCGAACAATAAAACACCACGTCCAGCGTTATTACATACAATTATGAGCAATAACTTCTTCAAACGGCACCCCCTCATCAAGCATTTGCTATATATGCTTGCTGTGTCAGTCATTATTGTGGTACTGGCATTCCTGCTTATCAAAGCCATTGCCCGTCAGGGAAAAGAATACGAGCTGCCCGACTACTATGGCATATCCCTTTCCCAGCTCAAAAAGGACAACCCCTTAAGCTTCACCTATGTAATCATCGACTCTGTCTATGATGCCGAGAAAGAAGGCGGCATAGTGCTGCAACAAGACCCCAAACCCGGCACCATGGTCAAAACCCATCGCAAAGTCTACGTCACCGTCAGCACATATACTCCTGCAGACGTAGTGCTACCCGAGCTGTCCAGCATGACTGTGCGCAGTGCTGTTTCCGCACTCGAAGCATCTGGCCTGCGCTGTGGAAAGCTTAAGTTTGTTGACAGTCCATACCGAAACATGATTCTCGAAGCCACCTGCAAAGGCAAAATGGTATACGCAGGTGAAAAAATGGATCAAGGAGCAGCCGTCGACCTCACTGTAGGCATTGGCGAAAAACCCGTGGGAACCCGCGTCCCCTTCGTCATCGGACAGGCTCCCGCCAAAACACGCCGCGGAATTCTTTCCGCCTCGCTCAATGTAGGCATAGAACACTGGGATGAAGTCACCGACCGCAACAGTGCCGTATGCTATAAACTCTATCCAGACTACACCGGTGTTACGCGCTACCCTCTGGGCACCGCAGTCGAAGTGTGGTACTGCGACGCCACCGAAGCCGATATAGAACGTATCATCTCCAACTTCAAGGTCGACTCCACACAAATCTTCACCACCCCCTATGACGAATACGACGACTATTACACCACCGAAGAAGACATGGACTTTGACGAAGGCTGGGACTGGTAACATGCAACGCATCGTCGCCATACTGCTGCTTTTCTTGCTCGGCAACACCCTTGCCGCACAAGAAGTGCTACTCCCCTTGTGTCGGCAGCACACACCCCAACCCAAAAACGACACCCTTGTAGAACTGCCATTCTTCGACGACTTCTCCTCACCTGCCATGTCCCGCTCGCTATGGTATCTGGGCGGCACATTTGTCAACCAAGGCTACGCACCCCTCCCTCCCACCATCGGCATGGCTACCCTCGACGCTTTCGACGAAGAGGGAGACCTATATCCCACCGCAACTGGACAACTCTTCACCGGCGACACCTTATTGTCGCGTCCTATCAGGCTTGACTCTCTCTTCCACCCCTATTCGCGTCCCATCTCCCCAAGCGACTCCATCTACCTGAGTTTCTTCTACCTTCCCGGAGGAGGATACGGCAACATGTGGGAACGCATAGGCGACACACCCGAAAAACAGGACTCACTCATACTCGAATTCTTCAATCCCACCGACAGCTGCTGGGAACGAGTATGGTCTACCCGGGGCTATCCTGCCGATACCCTATTTGCCCACACCGGCTCCTATTGGCAATTCCACGACATCCCCATCCGCGACACCCGATACCTCAGAGCCGGCTTTCAATTCCGCTTCTACAATCTTTGCAGCTTGGACAACAACAATAAACCCGGCCTGCTGAGCAATGCCGACCAATGGAATATCGACTATATAAGTCTTAACGTCGGCCGACACAAAGCCGACACCGCCTCGCGCGACGTGGCCTTTGTCAACCCCGCCCCCTCACTGCTACGGCACTACCAAGCCATGCCCGCAAGACAGTTCACCCTCTCCGACATGCGCGACTCCCTGCCACTCACCATCACCAACCGTTTCACCGAAGAGTTGGCCACCACCTACAGCTACACCGTCTACGACAACAATGGTCAAACACTCACCACCTATAACGGAGGACTGGAAAACACTCCCGTTTACTGGCGCAACCACTCCTATCAAACCGCAGCAGCCCATGCCATGCCGCCACTCGACCTCACCCTGCCCGTAGCCACCGACCACCGACCCACCTCCTACACCGTAGTCCATGGATTGCGCGAAGGCGTTAGCGGAGACAACCACCCTCAAAACGACACTATCGTCTTTACACAAATATTCGACAACTACTACGCCTACGACGACGGCACTCCCGAAAACGGCTACGGACTTAACTCCACCTCGCCCGATGTCCGACTGGCATGCCGCTTCACCCTTAACACAGAAGACACCCTCACCGCCCTGCACCTCTATTTCAACCGCGCCTATGCCAACGGAAACAACAACATCCGTTTCTATATCACCGTGTGGGACGACAACAACGGCCACCCCGGCAACATCATCTACCGAGACTGCGACCGCCGCAGCCCACTCTTCGAAGGCTTCAACCGCTATGTCCGATACCTGCTCGAAGAGCCCCTGATCTGCTCCGGCACCATCTATGTAGGGCTGCAGCAGACATCGGCCGACTACATCAATCTGGGGTTCGACCGCAACAACGACGCCTCTGCACACATCTTCTACCTCACCGGCACCGAATGGCAGAACACCATACTGCGAGGCTCCCTGATGCTGCGTCCCGCATTCGGCCACAGCGCCACCCTTGCCACCATACAACCGGAACAAACAAACAACCGCATACATGTGCAGGACAACCGCATTGTCGTAGAAACCCATCAGTCCGCACCCATCACCATCTACAACATCAAAGGGCAGCCGATATACCTGTCACGACCCCCCGACGGGCCATCCCAAACCATCACCCAACCCCTTCCCTCCGGCCTCTATCTGGTACGCATAGGCACAGACCCGGCACAAAAAATCATCATCGAACCCTAAACAAAAACCCATCCGAAACCCTTTAAACCCCCTCTATACCACCGTCATGTCAACACCCTCCTCAGACACCCCCCTGTCCAACCCCATACAGCAAGAGGACATTGAACTGGGCGAACCCGAATTGTTTGAACACCACCGCATACAAGTAGACAAAGGCCAGGAAATGATGCGCCTGGACAAATACCTGCAAATGCGGCTTGAAGGTATTTCGCGCACCAAAATCCAGGCCGCTGCACATGCCGGCTGCGTATTGGTGAACAACAAGGCTGCCAAATCAAACTACAAAATAAAGCCCTGCGACATCATCAGCGTACTGCTGCCGCAACCCCCGCACGAAATCGAACTAATCCCCGAGCCAGTGCCCTTCAAAGCCGTTTACGAAGACGACGATGTGTTGGTAATCGACAAACAAGCCGGACTTGTGGTACACCCCGGCCACGGCAACATCAACGGCACACTGCTCAACGGACTTTTATACTACTATCAAGGCAAGACCCTCTCCAACGGACAACCCGTACAGCCCTACTTGGTACACCGCATCGACAAAGACACATCGGGGCTTCTACTCATTGCCAAAAACGAGGATGCTCAGGCAGTGTTGGCAAAACAATTCTTCAACCACACCATCGAAAGGAAATACAATGCACTGGTATGGGGCAATTTTGACCAAAATGAGGGCACCATTGACGGCAATCTGGAACGCTCACCGCAGGATCGCCGCGTAATGCACGTGACCGACGACCCCGAACGGGGCAAACACGCCGTGACACACTGGCGGGTGATAGAACGCTTCGGCTATGTCACCTTGGTGGAATGCATCCTCGAAACCGGTCGTACACATCAAATCCGCGCCCATATGCGCCACATAGGACATCCCCTCTTCAACGATGCCGCCTACGGTGGTGACCGCATACTGAAAGGCACCACCTTTACACGCTACAAACAGTTTGTAGAGAACACTTTCAGGACACTGCCACGCCAAGCCCTCCACGCCCAAATACTGGGGTTTGATCATCCCACCTCCGGCCAACATCTGCATTTCGAAAGTCCTCTACCCGACGATATGGCCTCGGCCTTGGAACGTTGGCGCAACTATGCAACCAACTCCGCTACCCTCCAGTAGATGTATTAACAACCCGTCGCACATTTCCCTCCCCCCATCGCCTGACCCATCTTCCATCACCTGTTCTTCGGCGTTTGACCATTGATTCCCAATCGGTCATGAGGCATTATATAGATATTGCTCCGACACATATCACATCGACTTGTATACACCGAATTGTTTTTAGGTGGGTTCTATCTGCTTTTGCCTTTATAGTGCGTGATTATATACCCAAGGCAATGCCATTGGGCTATATTTGTTATGCTCTTTCAAGGCGATTCATCGAAGTCCCCTTTAGATACTCCGGCTTTCCATTGTCAAGGCACACCCAAAGCGGTGCCATCATTTCCGTCATTCCTTTTCAACCTATGCCACTTTCCGCGAATCCTCCCCAACCTGCGCCTAATTTCCTTTCGCACTGTCTTTGGTTCACTCCTTCACCCACCCTTCGACCTCCGTTCTTCCTCAGTTCTCCTTCTGAAATGGGAGAACGATGGGAGAACGATGGGAGAACTGAGGAACGAGGAGCGAAGGAAAAGGGGCAGAACCCCTGCCAGTCATCAAGACGAAAAACTGAATAAAACGGTTATTATTATCCTTTCCGTTTCACAAATCTCTGCTTTGGCCTCCACCGAAGGCATTCTTAGCCTGATGACTGATTTGGGTTAATGTATCGTGCCAGCTAATGACAAGTTCTTGAAAGAGTGTGTTTATTTCGGGAATTTTGTTTATATTTGTATTTTCAAACCGCTGCCACTCCAATGGCAACACATTAATAATAAACACAATATGGCAGACAACTACTTAGAAAAACGATATGAAGAGGTATTCGGTGCCGGACGCACCAAAGTAAAACGGGTGGGACATACCCTTGACGAATTACTGCTTCGCAATCGGAGCTACCGCGGCTACAACAAGGATTATGTGGTGAAACGCGAAGAACTGGAACGCATTGTGGGGGTTTGCAACAAAGTGCCTTCAGCCCGCAACCAACAGGTACTTCGTTTCAGATTAGTAACCAAAGACACGGGAGCCGAGAAGGTACTGCGTAACATAAAGATGGGTGCCGCTCTGCCTGAGTTACACCTGCCGTTTCCTGGTACGGAACCTGAGGCATTCATCATTGTATGCTCCACACAGGAGGAGAACAAGATGATTGATATAGACTTAGGTATTGCTATTCAGAGCATGTTGCTGAAAGCTGTGGAAATGGGATTGAACGGACTGACAATAGGGGCATTTAATCCGACCCAGATAGCTACAGAATTGGAACTGCCGTTGACCCCCCTGCTGATTATAGCCATAGGAAAAGGCATAGAAAAGATTGAACTAAAGCCAATTGCTCCCGAAGAAAGCCACGCCTACTACCGCGAAGAAGGCGTGCACTATGTACCTAAAATAGGAATGAAGGATTTACTTATATAACAAACCCACAGGCTTGGGTTTGGGTGGAGCAATGGGCTGTAGCAGCTCCTGCTGAATGGCAACCGAGAGATAGAGATTGAGACCCGAAATCTCAACAGCAAAGTTGCCATTATGGTTGTCGCCTACGATGACACCTTCCATGCCGACGAATTCGCCATCAACCACCTTGACATGAGCACCTACCCGCAATTGGTCTATGTTGTTTATATAGACCTCGGCTTTCGATTCGGCAAAACGGCGCAGGCTCTGCATGTCTGTCTCTGAAATGACTGCAATCCCCGTGGATGGGAAAGAGACAAATCCACATACTCCCTTGATTTCGCGTACTTGCCAAAGGTCGCACTCACGCATCTTAATGAAAGTATAGGAGGGAATGAGGGGAATCTCAACACTCTTGACACGGTCAGACCACTTGCGCAGAACACGGTGCAAGGGGAGATAGATCTCTAACTGCAGTTCGGCGGCAATGCGTTGGGTGACGGTCTTTTCGGCACGCGGAGAGGTGTAGGCGGCCACCCATTGGGGTTGTTGTGTAAGAGACATGACAGGAATAAAAAAAGCCCCTACAGAGCGCAGGGGCTTTGGCTCTTAAACCTATTAATGAAGGTTAGTCATTGTACTCAGCAATGATGCCAGGCACCAGGTCGGGAGTGAGACGGCCATAGACCTTGTCGCCAACCATGGCTACAGGAGCCAGACCACAGGCACCGACACAACGGAGGGTGTTCAGTGAGAACTTGCCGTCGGAAGTGCACTTGCCAACCTCGACATTGAGGGCGCGTTTGAATGCGTCGAGCACCTTCTCGGCACCACGGACGTAACAAGCAGTACCTAAGCAGATGTCAATGGGGTGCTTACCCTTGGGCTCCATGGTGAAGAAACTGTAGAAGGACACAATGCCATAAACACGCGAGACGGGAATACCCAACTCGTGAGCAACGATTTCCTGAACCTCGGCAGGCAGATAACCAAACTTGCCCTGCACCTGATGGAGGACATTGATAACCTCTCCCGGCTTATTGCCAAACGATTTGGCAATCTCCTTGATGATATTTATTTTCTCTTCAGATAACTTGATGTTTGCCATAATTCTTTTTTTTTAGATAGAACCGATAGGTCTTGTAGGACTTATAGATCCTATTATTCAATTTATTTTGTTGCCTCCACTTTGTCGGATTTGTCGAAGTAGTGGGTGTGCAGCTGCTCGTGGCTGAGGTGGCCGCAAGGTTCACCGTAGTATTCCTCGTAGATAGCAAGGATCTCGGGATTCTCGTGGCTCTTGCGGATGGGCTTGCCCTCGTCCTCGCGGTAGATGGCCTCCATGCGCTTGCGGATAATCTCGCTGTTACCATGGTGATAGGGCTGACCGGCACCACCGATGCAACCGCCGGGGCATGCCATCACCTCAATGAAGTGGTAGCCGTTGGGGTTGCCCTGACGCACCTGCTCCATCATCTTGCGGGCATTGGCAAGGCTGTAGACGACAGCAATCTTCAGGGGGAAGCCGTCGATATCGATGGTAGCTTCCTTCACGCCGTCGAAACCGCGGGTCTCGTGGAACTCGACCTTGGGCAGGGTCTTGCCGGTGTGCAGCTCGTAGGCGGTACGGAGGGCAGCTTCCATAACACCACCGGTGGCACCGAAGATGACAGCAGCACCTGTGGACTGACCAAGCGGGCTGTCGAAGTCTTCCTCGGGCATGTCGTTGAGGTTGAGGTTGCACTGGCGAATCATGTGAGCCAGCTCGCGGGTGCTGAGGGTGTAGTTGACATCGCTGTCACCGTTGACGGCCAGTTCCTCACGAGCGCGCTCGCTCTTCTTGGCAAGGCAAGGCATGATAGAGACGACCACGAGGTCTTCGCGTTTCACACCCAGTTTGGGAGCAAGGTAGTTCTTAGCCACAGCACCGAACATACCCTGAGGCGACTTGGCGGTCGAAGGATATTCAAGCAGATCGGGGAAGTTCTTCTCGTAGAAGGTGACCCAGGCGGGGCAGCAGGATGTGAACATAGGCAGTTTCACCTCTTCGCCGGCAAGGGCTTTCTTCAGGCGGCCGAGAAGCTCGGTACCCTCTTCCATGATGGTAAGGTCAGCACTCCAGTCGGTGTCGTACACCTGATCGAAACCAAGACGACGGAGAGCAGCAGCCATTTTACCGGTAACGATTTCACCGGGTTTCATGCCAAATTCCTCACCGAGAGCCACGCGGACTGCAGGAGCAGTCTGGACAACGACTTTCTTGGTAGGATCGGCAATGGCTTTGAGAACATCACTGATGTTGTCAACGAGGGTGAGGGCACCCACGGGGCACACCTGTACGCACTGGCCGCAGTTGACGCAGCTGCTGTCACCGAGATTCTGCTCGAAAGCGGGAGCGACAACTGCCTGGAAACCACGGTTGACACCGCTCAAAGCACCCACAGACATGAATTTGTTGCACATCGACTCGCAGCGACGGCACATGACGCACTTATCCATATCGCGGTAAACGCTGAGGGTGCTGTCCTTACGATAGGTGGAGGTAGCTCCCTTGAAGGGGATTTCCTTGATTCCGAGACGTTTGGTCAGGCTCTGCAGTTCGCAGTCACCGTTTTTCTCGCACTGGAGACAGTCGTTCGGGTGGTCGCTGAGGATAAGCTCGACGACAGTTTTACGGGCGTTGATGACGCGGGCGCTATGGGTAAGCACTTCCATGCCTTCCATCACATCAGTGGCACAGGCGGGAGCCAGATTGCGGCGGCCTTTCACCTCGACAACACACACGCGGCATCCACCGGGTTTGTTTTCAAAATTCATCCCATCAAGCTCAAAATGGCAAAGGGTGGGAATATCGATACCGTTCATACGGGCAGCCTTCAGAATGGTGGTGCCTTCGGGAACTTGAATCGCTTTATTATCTATTGTGAGATTAATCATTTTTCTTTATTTATTTTTTTGTCGAACAAGTCAGACTAATAACATTTATTGAATAGAAATGGCACCAAATTTACAATTGTTGATACATGCACCGCACTTGATACACTTGGTACTGTCGATAACCATCGAAGCCAGCTTATGTCCAGGAGCGGTGTAGTCGGTACGGGTGATAGCCTCAACGGGGCATCCCTTGGCGCACTTGCCACAACCGATGCACTTCTCGCGGTCGATGACATAACTCATGAGTTTCTTGCAGACACCGGCACGGCATTTCTTGTCGACAACGTGCTCAACATACTCATCCCAGAAGTTGTCGAGGGTTGAGAGTACGGGGTTGGGTGAAGTCTGACCAAGACCGCAGAGGGCGGTATCTT
Source organism: Bacteroidales bacterium UBA1208 (assembly GCA_002309955.1). Classification (GTDB taxonomy): domain Bacteria; phylum Bacteroidota; class Bacteroidia; order Bacteroidales; family P3; genus Colimorpha. The sequence goes on along the minus strand of DBXQ01000102.1, from coordinate 41,710 downwards.
TAATAACGGCTGCCAAGTTGCGGAGTTCCTGAAGGTCTTCCATGGTGCCACGTCCGTCAGTGATCTTCTCAAGGATTTCACACAGACGCTTGTTACCAATACGGCAGGGAGAGCACTTACCGCAGCTCTCTTCACAGGTGAACTCAAGATAGAACTTGGCGATAGCGGGCATACAGCTGGTCTCGTCCATAACGACCATACCGCCAGAACCCATCATAGAACCGGCTGCAACAAGGCTATCGTAATCAATAGCGGTGTCAAGGTGCTTGGCAGTCAAGCAACCACCGGAAGGACCACCGGTCTGGACAGCTTTGAACTGACGACCGTCTTTAATACCACCACCAATTTCATAAATAATCTCACGGAGAGTGATACCCATGGGAACCTCAATCAGACCCACATTGTTAATCTGGCCTGCAAGAGCGAAGACCTTGGTACCTTTAGATTTCTCGGTACCGATTTTGTTGAACCACTCAGCACCCTTGGTGATGATGACGGGGACATTGGCGAAAGTCTCGACGTTGTTCACGTTAGAGGGCTTGCCCATGTAGCCGCTGACAGCGGGGAACGGAGGTTTAAGGGTGGGTTCGCCACGCTGGCCTTCCATTGAGTGAATCAGAGCGGTCTCTTCACCGCAAACGAATGCACCGGCACCATAGCGGAGCTCAATATCGAAATTGAAACCTGTTCCGAGAATGTCTTCACCGAGGAGACCGTATTCGCGAGCTTGGTTGATCGCAATCTTCAAACGCTCGATAGCGAGGGGGTATTCAGCACGGATATAGACAAGACCTTTGCTGGCTCCGATAGCGTAGCCGCAGATGGCCATAGCTTCAACGATACTGTTGGGGTCGCCTTCCAAAATGGAACGATCCATGAAAGCGCCGGGGTCACCCTCGTCAGCATTGCAAATGACATATTTTTGATCAGCCTTGTTCTTGGCACAGAGTTCCCATTTCAAACCAGTGGGGAAACCGGCACCACCACGACCACGAAGACCAGAGGCTTTCACCTCAGCGATAACTTGTTCGGGAGTCATCTCGGTCAAACATTTAGCCAAAGCTTCATAACCGCCACGGGAGATGCACTCTTCAATGTTTTCGGGATCTACAAAACCGCAGTTACGCAATGCAATACGAATCTGTTTCTTGTAGAAATCCATGTGTTTCGAGTCTGCGACATGCTCCTTGTTTTCGGGGTTCATGTAAAGCAGCTCGGGAACTTTACGGCCTTTGATAAGGTGTTCTTCAACAATACGACGCACATTTTCGGGTTTAACCTGAGTGTAGAACGTATTGTCAGGCATAATCTTGACGATAGGACCTTTTTCGCAGAAACCGAAGCAACCGGTCTTAATGACCTGAACCTCGTCCTGAAGGTTCTTCTCTTTAAGAATCGTGTGGAAGTTTTCGATGATATCCAAGCTGTTGCTGGACTTACATCCAGTACCGCCACAGATGAGAACATGCATTTTGTACTTTGCCATAGTGTGTCCTCCGTATTATTTGTCTATAGTTTCGTAATTGACAGGAATGATACCCTCGACCAATTCGCCATTCATGACATATTTGGTCAAAATCTCGTCAGCACGATTGTTGTCTACGTGACCGAAAACGATGGGGTCCTTACCTGGAACGCGTACTTCCAGTGTGGGCTCGGCATGGCAATAGCCCATGCAACCTGTCTGTGTAAAAACAGCGGCAATCTTGAGCTCTTCAGCCTTCGCCATCATGTGTTCCATAACTTGCTTGGCACCAGCAGCAATACCGCATGTGGCCATAGCGACTTTGATTTGCACAAGCGACTCGGGATTTTCTGCTTTCTCGCGAATATCCAGATTCGACTGAAGCTTCTCTCTCATGGCTTTGAGGTCAGCTAATGATTTTACTTTTGTCATATGAAAACTCCTTATTTTTGGATTAATTTTGGATTAATATTTTCTTGATAATTAATTTAAATAATTGATAAACATAATACTATACTCCATACACGAAGTACAGGGTACACTGCAAAGATACACAATTTATTTGATTGAGCAAATCATTATAAAATATTTTTATTCAATCATCGTTAACAGGGAACTTTATGGAACATCTCTCACCTATCACCCAACTGCAAAAACAGGCCGACCTTCTCCACTTGGAGATAAAATACGAACAGGAAGCCTACGCCCGCACCCTTGCCAGCGACAACTACGCCAATCAAGTGCAGGAAGCCTCCTGTCGATATCCTGTAACCCTTGGAAACACAACATACAACACACTCGACCAGCTGGTCATCACAGTCACCTACGAAGTTGCGGACGACGAGGTAGACAGTGAATTCGAACCAGGTAAACCCGTTGCATTCTTTACCCTCAGCGACAGCAACCGCAAAATCCGCCAACTGCCCTTTCAATTTTTCATTGAACAAGTAGGCGTTGGGGTGCTCACCGTGGCCATACCCAACCGATCGTCGCTCCAATCAATCCGCGCCACCGCCCAAACCAAACTTCTGGGCATCCAGACCAGCATCGACACCACCAGCTACCAAGTGATGCTCGACGCCATCAGCACAGCCATACGCAGCGACAACGAGAAATTCATCCACTTGCGCGACACACTCATCGGCTCCCTTGCTCCCAACTTCCGTCGCCTGCCACGGCTCAACTTCCCGTGGCTCAACACCAGCCAGCAAGAAGCCGTGCAAAAAGTGATTGAATCACAAGAAGTGGCCATCATCCACGGCCCTCCGGGAACCGGCAAGACAACCACCCTTGTCGAAGCCATCATCGAGACCCTTCAGCGCGAAACCCAAGTAATGGTCTGCGCCCCGGGCAACGCTGCCGTCGACTGGATTAGCGAACAATTGTCACACCGTGGAGTGAACGTACTCCGCATTGGCAATCCCTTGCGTATGAGCGACGAAATGCTTCAATGCAGTTTTGAACGCCGCTATGCCGACCACCCCGACTACTCCGAACTATGGAACATTCGGCGCACCCTGCACGGAAGCAACGAGAACAGCAACCTGTCGCGCGAACGGAAAGCCCGTCTTGCCAAATTGCGCTCACGAGCCACCGAACTCGAAATCCGAATCCAGACCGACCTCTTCAACCAAGCCCGTGTGGTCTCCTGCACCCTCATAGGAAGCGCCTATCGCATCCTTGACCACCGTCGGTTCTCCTCCCTCTTCATTGACGAGGCCGCCCAAGCCCTCGAACCCGCCTGCTGGGCCGCCATATTAAAAGCCGACCGTGTTGTTTTCAGCGGCGACCACCAACAGCTTCCACCCACCATCAAATGTCCCGAAGCCGCACATGGAGGGCTGGATCACACCCTAATGCAAAAAGTGGCACAACACAAACAGCAGTGTGTCTCGCTACTCAACACCCAGTACCGTATGAACCGAGACATCATGGCCTTCCCCTCGCGCTGGTTCTACCACAACCAACTTATTGCGGCACCCCAAGTGGCCGACCGACTCGTCTCGCCACTCGACACCCCTCTCACTTGGGTGGACACCTCGCAATGCCAATTCGGCGAAAAACAAAGCCGGACACTAAGCCGCTCAAATGCCGAAGAGGCGCGCCTGCTCATCCATCTGTTGCGCGACTATATCGAAATGATAGGCATCACCCGCATTCAAGACGAACGCATCGACTTCGGCATCATATCGCCCTACCGAGCCCAAGTGCGCTTAATACGGCGCCTACTCAAATGGCAGAAATACTTCCGCACCCTGCGAGGCCAAATCTCAGTCAACAGTGTCGACGGCTTCCAGGGTCAGGAACGCGACGTTATCATTATCAGCATGGTTCGCGACAACGATCAGGGCACCATCGGATTTCTCCACGACCTGCGCCGCATGAACGTGGCCATCACCCGTGCCCGCATGAAACTCATCGTCGTCGGCAACGCCGAGACCCTCTCCCGACACCGCTTCTATGCCCAACTCATCGAGCACTTCCAAGCCCACGGCGATTTCATCACCCTCCCACCCCCTGCCTCCGATAAAGAACAACAGGAAACCCACGGCCAATAGTCACTTGCCACACTTCTGCTTTCTCTTTCCGGAGAGGCCTGCCAAATCCAAAGCGGCCATTCCCCGCCAGACAGAACACACCTACCCGGCTCCAACCAACCCCACCCCTGTTCCTTCAACCACCCTTCCCTGCTCTTTGTACCATCACTTATTCCTCGCTGAAGGTAAAACGAACGATGGATGAGCGAACCAAGGGATAGATTCGGGCTTACGACAGACGAACGACACAGACATTCATATATTTCGGGCAGCACACACTTTCCCCAAAATGTTAAAAATTTGGCAGCATCATTTTTTCTTTGTATATTTGCAGTGTCTTTTAGCGGGATTAAAATGTTAAAAATATTTTATAATCCAATTATTATCAACCAAAAAAGTACCACCATGAAAAAAGTAGTATTCCTTGCAGCCATGCTGCTGGCAGTGGTCGGAGCAAAAGCCCAGACCAACATTCAAGAGATGTATGACTTCAATCGCGGTCACCTCACTACCACTCTCGAAATGTTTAAGAGCGACGATTTCGGTAGCACCTTCTTCTTCAACGACATCTACCATCCCACCGACGCTCTCGCACCCACTGGCTACTACACCGAGATAGCCCGTGCCATCAACTTGTGGCAACACACACCCCTCGCACCCCTCAGCCTCCATGTGGAGTGGAACGGCGGACAGTTCGCCAGCAACGCATGGTTGTTCGGTATTGAGTACTTCCTCCACAATGAGAGCTACACCAACACTTTCACCTTCGAACTGATGTACAAGCGCATCAGCGGACAGAAAGACCTTAACAACACGCCCGCTGCCCTCCGTCCCTTCGACAAAGTTAGCGACATTCCCATCCAGTTCACCTTTGTGTGGGGCATGCAGAACCTCTTTGGCGTGAAAGGTCTTACGTTCAGTGGTTTCCTCGATGTTTGGGGAGAAAACGTCAACTGGGGTGTTGACAACAACCTGAAATGGGACAACACCAAGCTGGTCATCCTCTCCGAACCCCAGATTTGGTACAACATCGGTCAGCACTTTGGCTGCAATCACCTGATGATTGGCGGCGAAGTGGAACTGGCCTACAACTTTGCCGGTGGATGGCACAGCGGTGCCGACTTCGCCCTCAACAAAGGCTTCAACGTGGCTCCCTGCGCAGGCATCAAATGGGCTTTCTAAGACGAATACTAAAATCAAATATTAAGGATAATACCAAAACATTATGTTAAAGAAGTTATTCGGATTCGATTCCGCAGTACATAACGTCAGAACCGAGATAGTGGCAGGTATTACCACCTTCTTGGCCATGGCATATATTCTGGCTGTGAACCCTGGCATTTTCAGCGCTTTGGCAGACCAAGGCATGCCCACCAACGCTGTGTTCACAGCAACGGCTTTGGCCGCCATCATCGGTACCTTGGTCATGGCCATCTATGCCAAAAAACCTTTCGCTCTGGCTCCCGGCATGGGTCTCAACGCCTTCTTTGTGTTCGGTGTCTGTATCGGCATGGGACACTCATGGCAGTTCGCCCTGACAGCCATCTTCCTTGAAGGCATTATTTTCATCATCCTCACCCTCACCAAAGTGCGCCAATGGATTGTTGATGCCATTCCCATGAACCTACGTCACGCCATCGGTGCTGGTATCGGTCTCTTCATCGCCTTCATCGGACTGAAGAACGGCGGCATCATCGTCGACAACGACGCCACATTGGTCGGACTGGGCAACATCTGCCACGGCACAGCGCTCTTGGCCATCATCGGCATTGTCATCACCGCTGTACTCCTCATCCTCAAGGTTCCCGGCAATATTCTCATAGGCATTATCGCCACCGCTCTTCTGGGCATGCTCCCCATTTGGCAGATTCCCGGAGCTGACGGCACTGTCACCTACGGTGCCCTCACAGTATTCGACAAAGTGGTCGACGTGCCTCCTTCGGTCGCACCCATCTTCTTCCAGTTCCAATGGAATGAGATACTTTCACTCGACATGCTCGTTGTGCTCTTCACCTTCCTCTTTATTGACATGTTCGACACCATGGGAACTGTTATCGGTGTCTCCCAGAAAGCCGGCATGGTCGACGAGAAAGGCAACATCGACGGCATCAACAAAGTCTTCATGGCCGACGCCGTTGCCACCACTTGCGGAGCCTGCCTCGGCACTTCTACCACTACCACTTATGTGGAGAGTGCCGCTGGTGTCGGTGCCGGTGGTCGTACCGGCCTCACCGCTTTTTCAACGGTCTGTTGCTTTATCATCGCTATCTTCTTTGCCCCCATCTTCACCCACATCCCCTCTGCTGCCACTACTGCTGCACTGGTCATCGTTGGTCTTATGATGCTCAGCCCCATCAAGCAGATTGACCTTGACGACTACAGTGAGTCTATCCCTGCATTCCTCACCATCATCCTCATGCCCCTCTGCTACAGTATCAGCGACGGCATCCTCATTGGCATGATCTCCTACGTCCTTATTAACGCCCTCTGCGGCAAAGCCAAGAAAATTTCCGTCACCATGTGGATTTTGGCCGTACTCTTCATCGCCCGCTACTTATTCTTGTAACAAATCCAAATACAAAACAAGAGAAGGCAAAACCATCGAGTTTTGCCTTCTCTTTTTATCTCTTCGGCAACCGGTGAAGGGTATAAATGAAACAAACCCTCACCGACATTCCAATATCAAATCAGTCATTTCACGTCGGGCGGTTCATTGTCGCCGATAGGATCCTCACCCCAGACGGAGCGGGTGGCAGCGAGGCACTCTTGCCGTGTAATGTCGTCAAGACGCTCCAAATGGCGCTGATAAAAGACGCAACGTGTCAGTCCGACCTGTTTGCATACCACATCGGTGGCAAAAGCTTCGCATGTAGGTGCACCGCACATGCCACAATCCACCTGTGGCAGATACATCTTCAGTTTATTGATTCTCTCCAATTTCTGATATGCTTTGGCAAGATCCTTGTCCAATGTCAGCATCGAGCGAGCCTGTGCCGGCTCGGCGAAGGCGTTCTCAATGAGATAATCCTTATAGGCATCCATCTCACGAGCCCTGGCCACCTCGCCGTTGCGTTCACGCTCAGCCGCTTTTCGAGCACGGGCATACATACGCTCGCCACAAAGAAACCGGTTCTCGCACGACAGCAAGGCACCTGCGCAACTCTGGTCACAAGCCCTCAACTCCAGAAATTCTACACCCTCCACCTCATCGTTTTCCAGCTTGTCAAGAAAATCCATCACATTCTCTATACCATCGATAGCATAGGAACGCTTAGCCAAACAGATGCGCCGTTCGCCATTAGTCAAGGTGGAGAGGATAGCATCAGCCGAAAGCTGAGGAGTCTGCAAAGCAGTATATGAATAGCCCTTGCCTTGTTCCTTGATTTTGCGGTAAACCTTGTTAAAGAGCGAGTCCATATTAATAACCCCGTCTATAATAGAGCGTTTCTCCCCCACGGGAGCCTTGACAGCTGCAATCTTGGCGGCACACGGGGTTACATAGAACAACCCGATCTCCTCACGTGGCACACCGCGCTCCTCGGTCAACAGTTTCAAAACATACATAGCCGAAATGTCGAGCGGAGCCTTCACCGGCATGATATTGCTCACCAACGAAGGATACTTGATTTGTATCAACCGCACAATGGCCGGACAAAAACTGGAAATCAACGGCTCGTCGTCCTGGTGTTCACGGGCATACCGATGCTTGGCATCGGCATAAATGCTTGCTGCCGACTCCACCTCAAAGACATGTTTAAACCCAAGATCCTTCAAGGCGGCATAAATCCGCGACACACGGATATCGTCAGGAAACTGACCCAAAAACACAGCTGGCAACAATGCCACCGAATGCGGAAACTCATGCACCATCTTGAAGTCGTCTTGCTTGATAAAAATAGCATCGACCGGACATGCTTGGTGACACTTGCCACAGTCTATACAGCGGTCTTCCATGATAAACGCCTTACCGTTGCTGATGCGGATAGCCTCGGTAGGACAGATTTTCATGCAACGCGAACAGCCAATACAATTGCCGTCATCAATTTCAAGGGCATGGTAAAACATGAGTACTTCAGTATTATGCGGTTAAACGAAATTTACAATCATGTCAACCGTTGTGCCAACACCAACCTCACTGGTGACGTTAAGCACATCGACATTCTTCTGCATGTTGGGCAACCCCATTCCTGCGCCAAATCCCATATCGCGCACCTCTGGCCGTGCCGTAGAGTAACCTTCCTGCATGGCTTGCGCGATGTCGGGTATTCCAGGACCCTTGTCGGCCACAACCATATGGATTTTGTCAGCCTCAATATCCACCAACACCTTACCGCCATAGGCATGGGCAATGGCGTTGACTTCAGCTTCGTAAAGTGCTACAACTACACGTTTCACAATCGGAGGGGCTACCCCCAACTGCTTCAATGTTTTCTTAACAGAACTCGATGCAGTACCGGCATTCGTAAAATCGCCTTCAATAACAGTATATTCTTGATGCATATCTCAAAAAAGATTCAATTAATACAAAGGCTGAATGCCAGCATCAAACAACAGACCACAAGTCTTGAACATCGAATAACTGGTAGCAATCAGCACCATATCGTTGTCCTCGGCCAGTTCCACCATATCGGCTGTCGGCTTTTTGTTTCGCACAAAAACCACAATGTCGAGCGTAGCCATATCGCACGTTCTAATAGTTTGCACATTGCAGAGTCCCGTTATGAGCATGGGCGTATCTTTCAGCGTCAACACATCACTCATCAAGTCGGATGCAAATGCAGTGGTCACATCTTCGTCCAAACGGTCTTCACCGAGATACACCGTAGCGTTTAGTTTTTCTACTATTTCTCGCAGTGTCATGATATAATAGGTTTTACGTTATTGAATGATAAAATGGATTTGCAAATATACGAAACTTTTTTTAAATAAATGTTAAATGGTATGTTTTTTTCATTTCCCATGCATAAAAAAACGCTGGTACAATTTGTATCGTAACCGCATTGAAAAGGCCAACTTCCCCCAATTACATCACGTTTTGTATAGGCCGAATGCCTGCATTCATGAAGTCTTTTTTCGGCGTGTCCGTAAAACGACGAGGGTGTCCCGTCTTTCAGGACACCCTCGCAAATATCTGTTATCAGAAAAGTACTTATTGGGATACAATATCTGTAAATATGCAATAATCAGCATGGGCATTATTCACAGCAATATGACTATAAGTTTGATTTATAACGCCATCCCTATCGTCTGCAAAAAACTCTTGCACGTCCGATGTACAATAGACCGTACATCTCTGCGACGGATTCCCGTTTGCAGTTTTGCCTGTAAAATAGAACATATTCCCATATCTTCCTATGAGATTGTTCTGGGAATCGTAATTACCAAGGTTCGCCTCAACAGTGGCCATGGTGAAATCAGTACCCAATCTGAGTTCCTGCATTTTTTCACAATTGTAAAACATCTGTGCCATAACTTTTACATTGGCAGTGTTGAATTGGGAAAGGTCGAGTGTCGTAAACTTTTTACAATTTTTAAACATACCTTCCATTGTCGTAACACTTGCTGTGGTAAAATCGCTGGGAAGGGTGAGCGACTCCAATTTCTCGCAACCACTAAACATTTCACGCATCGATGTAACTCTTGCTGTGTTGAAGTTGCTGGGAAGAGTGAGGTCTTCCAACTTCTTGCAATTACGGAACATGGCATACATTGATTGCACCCGGGCAGTGTTGAAAGTGGATAGGTCGAGACTTACCAGTCTGGAGCAATTGTCAAACATAGCCTGCATCGTCGTCACGCTACTTGTGTTGAAGTTATTAGGGAAGTTAATCGATGTCAAATGTGTACAATCCTTGAACATGCTCCACATCGTTGTCACATTGGCCGTATTAAACTCTTCGGGGATGGTGATGCTTTCCAGATTGGTACATTCAGAAAACATGGCATCCATTCGGTTCACCCGGTTGGTATAGAATGTTGAAGGAAGAGTGACTGTAGTAAGACCTGTACAATGATAGAACATCTCATACATAGAGGTAGTGTTTTTCGTGTTGAATTGCGAACCGAATTCAATCTCTTGCAACGTGGTCATATTTTTAAACATTCTACCACATTCACTGTTTGCCAAAATACTGTCGGCTGCAGTGGAAACCACATAACAGGGATTGTTGCTCTCGTCTACGCCCACATAGCCGTAAATCGGTGTGGGGCTGTCTTCGGTCTGAAGTTCGACAGCTCCGGTGTGGTCACTCTCGTCATTATATTTAAACAGTATTTTTGTGATGCCACTGAGGTTTGGCAAAACACGCGAATTGAATGTCGGGCCACCGACAAGCTTGGCTGGCAAAGGTTTCAGGGTTTCAACATCAACCATAATTGAAACGATGCTGCTGTGGTTTAAATAAGCGTTTTCGACTTTGATTTTCTTATAACCGGTAGTGGCCTTGACAGTGATGATGATTTCGTCAGAATTGGTCAAGGAGCCGAATTCTGGCACATAGATGTCAAACGGGGCACTCTCTCCAGGATTGAGAGTTTTCATCGTGTTGTTAGGGTTAGAGCGAGACAGTGTGACATCCTTGTTCCCCCCGGCAACGATGGAGATTTTATTGGTTTCGTCGTTCTCTGTAATGGAAGCACTACCCGTGCCACTGAGATAAGCATCCCGGGCATTGAGCGAGATTTCCTGGATTTCCTTAGCCTCTGCGGCAGTGGAAGGATTGTCGACAGTCACCCTCACTACGGAACAAAGATTGCTAAACTGCAGCGTTTTGCCACTACTGATATAGGCACCCATGGGAATTCTAATCTTTTGATAATCATTGCCGTCCACCTCTGTCATTCCATATACTTGCCGTCTGGGCAAAGTAACAGTTACGGGGTTAGTGCCGCTGATATCTGAACCTTCGGCAACAATACTGGCAGGATAGATGGCACGATACCCGTTAGTGCTTACCGTCACCCCTTGGATTTCGGCAATTGTGCGATTGTTGGTATTGATGCTATTTCCATTTATACTATACGAATCATCGTTGATATATATTGCGTCACCACCTTCCCAACAAGGATAGCGCTGGTCATTGATAAATACTTTCGACGGATGATTTATGACGGCACTAAGCGTAACAGTATCTTGATCTTTCTTGCAACCGTTTAACAAAGCAAACGTGGCCAGAAATATACAAATAATAGAATATTTTTTCATTTGATTTATCTTTTTTAAAGCATTTATAAAACAGAACCTGCCCATGATTGTTGTTCTTCCAACTGGTGGGTACCGGGTTTTATCAAGTCGGTATCATCACTATACTTCCCAAACCGCAGAGGAGAATCTGCATAGCCCCTTTCAATTGTGAATGACACAGATTTTACAACAGGAGGATTGTAACTGCTTTATTGCTGTTTCTTGTTCATTTTACATTACTATTTTTGTCCCAAGCCCCTAATGGACGAAATTACATTATTGGAAAAGCATGGACTTATGTGCATATATCATTTGCTGTAACAACTTCAAATAAACAAATACGCAATGCTTTCCCTGCTATTTGTTATCTTAACATATCAATCCATATCAATTATGACCGTGCAAAATTATAAATATTTTTCCATTCCATAGGGAAAAAAAGCGACAAACACAATAACATGTTGTATATCAATGCACACTTTCAAAACAATAATACAATACAAAGTATAAAAAAAAATCATCCAACCTTTAATAAATCCTAAAATCAACCATGAAGGACCTTCGTTCCCAAAAACTAAAAAATGCCACGCCCTAAAACAGACCTCCCAACACCTATGGCGTTTCACTCCACAATAGCAATCTGTCGCAACCAGGTCCGAACAAAGCTAACTCAAAACAGATAGACACATGGCTCTTCCTTCGCTCGTTCTCCCATCGTTCTCCCATCGTTCTCCCATTATCAAAGGATAAATGATGATAGATGGAACGTAGATGTGAGGATGAGGATGCGGACAAAGAGCGGAATGTGAATTTCTCTAACAGGAACAGGATTCGGAGCATTTCTCTGCCAATTCTGTCCAAGACGTCAATGGCCAACGACAGCCTGTGACCCTAACCGAGGGAAACGTGCGCTCCTTGCTTTGCCATACATCAATAATTTCGTTATCAACATCATAAAGAGGAACCACCTGTGTCCGTCCCCGACAACTGGGGATGCTTTTACATTGTAAACCGCTAACGAGAAATCCATTATTCGGATTTATTTCAGTACTTTTGCAAATCAGAAACCGACGGATGCACCGTCCTTGATACCGCTGACACCCACTCATGGACAAGCCTGCCCTGTAGCAAGGCTCTATTGCAACCGGCATGTTTCTCTTAGCAGACAACAAAACGATTATAATATAAATGTATACAGAATCCATACCCATTGTTCCACCGCCGTTGCGACAGGGCGACCGCGTGGCGATAGCCGCACCGGCACGAAAGATCAGCCGCACCGAGTTGGAACCTGCGATACGTCTATTCGAATCATGGGGGCTTGAAGTGGTGCTGCCGGACCATCTTTTTGAGGCCGAAAACCAGTTTGCCGGCAGTGACACGACCCGTACAGAGCTACTGCAAAGTCTGATTGACGACCCCGAAATAGCGGCTATCTTCTGCGCCCGAGGGGGATATGGGACAGTGCGTATCGTCGACCGACTGGATTTCTCGCCACTCCGCAAACATCCCAAGTGGATTGTGGGATATAGCGACATCACCGTTCTCCACTGCCACCTGCACACTTGCGTGAATATGGCAACCTTGCACGGCACAATGCCTATCGACATTCCTGCCGGGGCAGAGGAAACCTGCCTCGCCTCGACCGAGTCGCTCAGGCGCATGCTGTGGGGAGAGGCGATGCAATACCGTTGCAGAGGCTACGAGCTGAACAGGGACGGAGTGTCCGAAGGATTGCTTGTAGGCGGCAATCTGTCGATACTGTACAGCCTGTGCGGTTCGGCAAGCGATATCGACACGGATGGCAAAATCCTCTTCATCGAAGACCTGGACGAATACCTGTACCATATAGACCGCATGATGATGAACCTGAAACGCAGCGGTCATTTGGCCGGGCTGAACGGGCTGGTGGTGGGAGCCATGAGCGACATGCACGACAACACGATCCCCTTTGGACGGACAGCCGAACAGATAGTACGCGACGCGGTGGCTGAATACGGCTATCCTGTCTGCTTCGGATTTCCGGCAGGGCACATCGGAACCAACAATCTGGCCCTGGCCATGGGACGGCGCGTAAGGCTTGCGGTTGACAGCGATGCCGAGCTGTTGTTTCTGCCTTAAAATAACGGCAAGTATGGCAACTTTTCTTGCTTATTAAAAAAATAGTTGTATCTTTGCATTTTAAAAGCAACAGTTATGCTGCTGATTTTTGTTCCTAAACTGACCAACCGCGCCGGCTACACCATCAATGTGGTCATGAGGGATTATTTGCAAACTGATTTTGCTATCACCACCGATGCCCGTGCATTCCAAAGCCATGAGGGAGCCCGCCTGTGTTATGCCTCGAAGCCAGTGGATGGGTGCGACGCTCCGTTTGTGAAAGCGGCAAAGATCCTATTCGAGACATCGATCGAGGAACAGGAGTGCCATGTGTTCGACTATGAGGGGATTCCAGCCATGTTCCCTGTATATGGGCGCGACACTGTTCTGCCGTTCGACCCCTTTGCCTCCATCTTCTTTATGCTCTCGCGCTATGAGGAATACCTTCCTCACCGCAAAGACAGCCATGGGCGTTTTCTGGCTTCGGAGAGCCTCGCTTTCCGAAAAGGGTTTCTCCAAACCGCCGTGGTGGACCGTTGGACGTTATTGCTGCGCGACATTTTGTCACGTCGCTACCCCGAACTGGTGTTCCGCAACCGCTCATATCTGTTTGAACAGACGGTCGACATCGATGCTGCCTACTGCTACCGGCACAAAGGGATTTTCCGGACGGTGATGGGTGTGCTGCGCGACGGCATTCACCGCCACGATCTGGATGAGGTGAAACACCGTCTGAGGGTGTTGAGAAAGAAAGAGGAAGACCCATTCGACACATTTGACTATATATTGAACCTGAGTCAACAGTATTCATATCGCAACAACTTGATTTTCTTCCCATTGATGGGTGATTACGGCATCTACGACAAGCCTGCGTCGCCCTATTGCAACGAATTCAGGCAATTGTTGCAACATCTGGCCGACTATGCCAAAATGGGTGTCCACGGTTCGTACTACTCGGCCGACGAGCCTGACCGTTTGGAACGCGAGATTGAACGTCTCTCGGACATCCTGCACCGTTCCATTGTGCGCAACAGGTTCCATTTCCTGCGTTTCAACCTGCCGTATGCCTACCGTAACCTTGTCCAACACGACATTGTACACGACTACTCGATGGGGTTTGCCGAGTTGCCCGGTTTCCGCTGCGGGACATGCACCACAGTGCCATTCTTCGACCTGAACAGCGACCAAGAAAGCACACTGACCATGCACCCCTTCATGGCAATGGACACAACGTTCCATACACACATGGGCATAAGCCCCGACGAGGCCAAAGTGCAACTGCACGCCTTGGTGGACGAGGTGAGAGCTGTGGACGGGACTTTCAGCTGCATTTTCCACAACCAAAACCTGAGCGACCAATTCGAATGGAAGGGATGGCGTTCGGTGTACGAGGACTTGCTGGAATATGGCACCCGCCAATCGAACACTTGACCTTGACTGCAAGACAAGTATTACACATATATATTCAACTGTCAACATATAAACTAATATGATTAACTACAAAGAGAAACTGCATGACATAAAAGCATTTGTATTTGATTTCGACGGAGTGATGACCGATGGTAGCGTATGGACTTATGCCGACGGGGAAACGGTGCGGTGCGGAAATATTAAGGACGGATTTGCCATACAATACGCTGTGAAGAAAGGGTATACGGTGGCTCTCATTTCAGGGGCCACGTCGAAGAGCATAGACAACCGGATGGCGGCATTGGGTGTAAAACAATGCTACACGGGCTGCGCCAACAAGATGAAAACATTCCGCGACTTCCTTTCCTTGAACAAATTGAATGAGAGTCAAGTGGTGTGTATGGGCGACGATATTCCTGACTATGAAATCATGTCGCACTG
>DBXQ01000102.1:0-26569 GCA_002309955.1 Bacteroidales bacterium UBA1208 | reverse complement strand
CATGCCCCGCCGATGCGGCCACCGAAATCAAGGAGATAAGCGACTATATATCGCTTTACGAGGGAGGAAAAGGATGTGTGCGCGACATTATTGAGCAAGTGCTGAGGCTACAAGGGAATTGGTTTGACCCCACGGTAAACAACCATGAGGCTTTGAATTGGTAATAATTTATAAAACTATATTTTATCGAGCGAATACCATTTATATTATTGATGCTACTGGCAACGCTGCCTGTCGGCGCCCAACCCGACAGTGCGAAGATTGCTATCAAGGCCCTGCCGATACCAAACGGCACGGTGATGCTTGGTACGTATTATTCCGACCGTTTTGTAGGACGCAAAACCTCAAACGGAGAGGTGTTTCGGCAAAACCAGTATACCGCCGCCCATAAAACGATTCCGATGGGGACTTTTTTGTTGGTGACTTACCCGGTGACCAACCAAAGCATTGTGGTGCGGGTGAATGACCGCTGCCCTAAACCGAACATTCTCGACATGACTAAGCTGGCAGTACATAGTATTGGCATTAAAGGTTCGGGCAAGGTGGTCGTCAGTGTCCTTGACCCAGAGACGGGTTACACACTGTGGATGAACCAAGACACCCTTGCCATGGAAGCAAATGAATACCTTGCATTCCGCGACAAAAGCCGTAGAAAACGCATATCTCCCTACCCTATCTCACCGACTGACAAGCCCGAAAAAGAGAAGTCCAAACCTGCCCGCGATGTCTCGCGGACAAAAAAGAAGAACCATGTGGAGCCTGTGGAAATAGAAGAGTCTGATACATTGCCCGTTATGCCACCTCCCAACCCTAAGCCAACCCCTCAACCTACAACAAAACCAAAAGAAAACATCACCGAACATGCTGAGGCGAACGGAAAGCTGTATGATATAGAACTATGCATCGTCAACTCACAAATGGCTGCACAACGAGAAGCAAGCAGACTTCCCAAAGACCTTCAGGAGAAGACATTGTTTCGTAGAAATCAATTAAATAACCAGGTTCACGTAATCTTGTCGTTGGGCGATTCGCGCAGCCACGCTGTGCGCACGCAGGCCATGCTCATTGACGATTATCCCGAGAGTTGTCTCATCCTACATGAACCTTAAAAAAGAAACATTTTAACAATTACCGTTTAAGAGGACGTAGAGATGTCAAATTCAGGCCACAAGGATGGTCGAAAAAGAAAAAAAAGAAAAAAAATGCAAAAAAAACATGCCATGTAAATAATTATTGCTATCTTTGCAAGTCAAAATCTGAATTGCCTTTTCATAGAAAAAGCAGCTCAGAATAGCGCATATATAAATGAATATTAAATAGTTACATGATACTAATATGAGTGCTCGCATGAAAATCAAACTAAGCAAGAAACTGTCACTTTTGCTGATAGCATTGGGATTTTCATGTGTTGCCATGGCCCAGACGGAGCCCCAATTCTCACAATACATGTTTAACAGGATGTCGTACAATCCAGGCTACGCAGGCAGTTCGGGCTCCATCTGCGCATCAGCCATGTACAGACAACAGTGGTTCGGCTTGAAATTGGACAATCCTACGGGAGGCACCAAAGCCGGTTACACCCCAACCGACATTCTCTTCACGTTTGACATGCCGGTTAAATTCCTGCACGGCGGTCTTGGCTTCACAGTAGTCTCCGACAAAATCGGTTACCGCGACAACCTTCAACTCTCTGTCGACTACGCTTTCCGTATGTTTTGGGGCGAAGGTAATCTTTCGGCAGGTGTCGAACTGAATGTGGTGAACAGTAAGTTGGATAAGAGTTCGTTAATAGGGAACGACCCGAACGATCCCCTTCTGTCTGGCTTGGGCGATGCCGCCACAATGATTGACGGGTCGGTAGGTATCTACTACCAAGTGCCCGGTAAATACTATTTAGGTCTTTCTGTCAAGAATCTGCTTGCTGCCCATAGCGATGAAATACAGTTTACCAATGCCCGCACGGTATATGCCATGGGAGGTTATGAGTATACACCTTCGAGTGCCCCCTCTATCCGCATCAAACCATCAGCTTTGTTGAAGACTGCTAATTTCAGCCGTTTCCAAGCGGATTTATCCTGCTTGATTGACTACCGCAATGCTTTCTGGGGCGGTATGGGATACCGTGTTCAGGATGCCATCTATCTGTTGGCTGGCGTACATTGGAAACAACTTCGTGTAGGTTTTGCATACGATATTACTACCAGTCGCCTCGGCACTTTCAAACCCGGTCGTAGTATGGGTACGGCTGAAGTGTATCTTAAGTTCTGCTTCAAAGTGGTTGTGCCGCGCAAACCGAACACTTCGTATGGTAACACTATTTACTTGTTGTAATATCTTAAAACGTAAAAACACTTAAAAAACGAAACTTTTTAAACAAATCTGCGTATACATGGGGACAAGCAAAGTCTCTGCATAACGAAAAACAAAACATAAAATTAACGAATAACAAATACAATACTTAATATGAAAAAGTTGTTTTTCTTGTTAGCAGCCACAGTAGTACTGTTCTACGGTTGCTCATCACAATCAGAAAATGGCGAATTAGTGGGAGTACTGGATCGCTCACAGTTTGAGGACATCGATCTTAAAGGCATGGTCTTCGTTAACCAAGGCAACTTCAGCATGGGTGCCGGCGTTCAGAACAACACCTATGGCGTAACCTCTCAACCCCGTACTATGCAGGTTTCATCGTTCTTCATGGACGAGACGGAAATCACTAATAACGAGTATCGCCAATTCGTATTCTGGGTTACCGACTCGATCGTCCGCCGCATGCTGGCTGAGGCTGGTGTTGAAGGCGAATACCAGATTGAAGAAAACGAATATGGTGAGCCTCTGAATCCTCCCAAATTGAACAAGAAAACCAAAATCCGTTGGAACGACGCTGAAACCCGCGAGGCTCTTAATGACCTTTATGTAGCAGAGAAAGACAGATATTTTGGCCGTCGCGAAATCGATGCTTCCAAATTGAACTATGAGTATTATTGGATTGACTATGCTGATGCCGCACGCAAAGAGGCTGGCGTCCAAAACAAAGAGGAGCATCGCGGTACACTTTATACCGCTCGTCCCCGTGGCTTGAACAACCGCACCGCTTTCGTTCATAAGGAGAGAATCAATGTCTATCCTGACACCCTGTGCTGGGTTCACGATTATACCTATTCAATGAACGATGATTTCACCCGCAATTATTTCTGTTCGTCAGCTTATGACAACTATCCCGTTGTGGGTGTCAGCTGGCTTCAAGCCAAGGCTTTCTGCATTTGGCGCAGCCATTTCCTCAATGACTATCTGGAAAGCATCAACTACGCTCACATGAACGATTTCCGTCTCCCCTCCGAGGCAGAATGGGAATTTGCAGCCCGTGGCGGCATTGCAGCCGAAAGCTATCCTTGGGGCGGACCCTATGTACGCAATCCTAATGGATGCTTCCTCGCCAACTATGAACCCCTGCGCGGTGCTTACGATGACGACGGTGGTGTCCGTACGCTGATTGTTGGCCACTATGCTCCTAATGACTATGGCCTGTACGACATGTCTGGCAATGTGTCCGAGTGGTGTGCTGACGCATACGATGAAAACACCTACATTGTTGCCAACGCACTCTCTCCCTACTACAATTACAATGCCAAAGAGAGCGATCCCATTGCTCAGAAACGTAAAGTTGTTCGTGGTGGCAGTTGGAAAGACCAGAAATACTTCATTCAGGTTCAAACTCGTTCCTATGAGTTCCAAGACACCAGCAAGTGCTATATTGGTTTCCGCTGCATCCAGCCCTATCTGGGACGTGTTAAAGGCGACAACTTGAAGACAGCGTCTAACGTATATTGATCATACATTAATAACACAATTTGAAGGTCTCTGGGATATGGAAAAGTCCCAGAGACCTCAAGCCAAAGAAAAAAATACATCAATTAATATTAAGCAACTCTAAATCATCACACCATGAGCTTTATTGACAATCTTGTACGTAGTAATGGTTACAAAAACTTCATGTCTAAATTGTACGGTTGGGGTGCAGCCGTCGTTATCATTGGAGCTCTTTTCAAAATTAACCACTGGCCTGGCGGCGAACTTATGCTGATTATCGGTATGGGTACTGAGACCGTCATCTTCTTCCTCTCAGCTTTTGAACCTCCTCACGTGGAATTTGACTGGACACTTGTTTATCCACAGTTGGCCGGTATGGAAGGCGGCGAAGGATTGAATGCCAAAAGTGACACCCTCGATAGCCTTAACAGTATTGACAACCTTGTTTCCGTTCCTGAAGCCGAGGATCCCCTGACGGCACGTTTGGACAAAATGTTGGAGGATGCAAAGATTACTCCTGATCTGATTGAACGTCTTGGAAAAGGTATGGAGAATCTGGCCGACAGCGCCCAAGCCATGAACGGTATGGCCAATGCAGCCGCATCCACCGACAAGTTTGTCAACACTCTTGACGGTGCAGCCGAAGCAGTGAGCAGCCTCAAGCAAGCCACCGAAGCGGTCAACAACCTTACTACCATCTATCAGGAGACTGCCCACGCTCTCACCAGCGGCGACGCCTCCTACGCCGACGAAATGAAGAAACTGGCCAGCAGCCTTGCCTCTGTCAATGCAATGTATGAAATGCAATTGCAGACCTCAACCAGCCAGCTTGAAGCCACTAAGGCCGTTGAAGAACGCATCCAGACTATGATGACCAACTTCGCTGATTCTGCCGAAGGTGTTCTTAAGTACAAAGACCAAATTGACGCCCTCTCCCGCAAGGTGGCCGAACTCAATAACGTCTATGGCAACATGCTTGCTGCTATGCAGACCAGACTTTAATCGACTTCATTAATACTCAACAATAAAACCACACTAAGAAGATATGAGTGCTTCAAACTGTCCGGAAACCCCGAGACAAAAAATGATTCAGATGATGTACCTTGTGTACACCGCCATGTTGGCACTTAACGTGTCGGCAGAGGTTGTTGAGGGATTCAAAACAGTCGGTAACGCTATGACCAAGTCAAACGAAAACATGGTCACCAAGCTTGACGACACCTACAACAACTTTGAAGCCGCACTCAAGAACAACCCTGCTAAAGTAAAGGAAAAGTACGATAAAGCACAAGAAATTAAGAAACTATCCGATGAATTAGTCTACACCATCGATACTGTTACCTATAGCTTTATCGGAGAAATCACCCAAAAAGCAGACATCACCATTATTGACCCCAACGACAAGGATAAGACCATTGAGCGCACCATCAACCTCATGAATGCCGACGGTTCAAAGAACTTCGACAGCATTGCCGAGGCTCTGAAGATTGGTGGCTTTAGCTGGATTCAAAAACTTGACAACAACCACATTGGTACACCTTACTTCATCGGCAAAGCCGAAGGCAAAGAAGTTACCGAAGGTGCCGCTGCTGAAGTGAAAAAGCGTATCATCGAATACAAAAGAGCCGTTAAAGAAAAGCTTGGTGCCGACTCGGCACACGTGGCATTAGGTCTTGCAGTAGAAGAAATGCACCTCAACAGTGAAGGCAAACCCCTCTCATGGGAACAGCTCAACTTCAACAATACCGTTGCAGGTGCAGCCCTTGTCACCCTCACACGTATGAAAGCCGAGGTCATGAACGCTGAGTTTGATGCCGTCAACATGCTCTACAAACAAATCAAGTCCAATGACTTCTCCTTTGATAAGGTGGCCGTTATCACACGTCCCAAATCATCCTACATTATGCAAGGAGGAAAGTATGAACTGATTGTCAATGTAGGTGCCTACGACTCGAAAGCCAAATTCGAAGCCACTGTTGGTGGCACTCGATACACTGCCAACGATACGGGAGCTGTTGTCTACAGTACCATATGTAATTCTACAGGTCCTAAAACCATCACAGGTACAGTCTATGTAAAGAACGACAATGGTACAAGCAACTATGATTTCAAAGAAACCTATTTTGTTGCTGAGCCCATGGCTGTATTTGAGTTGACCGAGATGAATGTGGTGTATTCTGGTATTGACAATCCCGTCAGAATATCCATTCCTGGTATTGCAGCCCACAATCTTGTGGTAGCAATGGCTGACCCCAATCAGGGAACCATCGTCCCCGACACCAAAGCAGGTGCCGGCAACTACATCATCAAACCGAAAGTCAACAAAGGAAAAATCAAAGTCAACGCATCATTTAAAGATGGTAACCAGACCCGCTTTGCCGGTTCTACGGAATTCCGTGCCCGTCCCTTGCCTGACCCCAAAATTTATCTCGGCAATCTCGAAGCGGGTAAAGGCATTCCTATCAATGACCTCAAAGGCATGAAAGGTCCCTCGGTACGTTACGGACCCGACTTCGCTTTCCACATGAAGACCCCTACCATCATCAAACAGACCATTGATATTACCAAAGTTAACGGTGCTACCGATATCGAAAACAGAGGTCAGCAGTGGGGTGCCGAAGTAATGAGTTATATCCAGAAAGCCAAACCCGGCTGCAAAATCACCCTCAGTATTGATGTGAACATGCCCGACGGTACAAAACGTAACATCAGCAGCACTTTCCGTATAACACGATAATAGATAATAACGAATAAAAATTATATACCATGAAAAAAGTATTGCTTGGCCTAAGCCTCATGATTCTCGCCTTGGGAGGAATGTCTGTTAATGCACAAAACATTCTCGACCCAGAAGATGAAAACAATTTGAGCAACTTCTACGAGCGGAAAATAATCACCAGCAAAAAGGCCATCCCCTTCCCCAGCCTGCGCGAAAGCGATGTCATTTGGGAGACCTGTATTTGGCGTACTATCGATTTCCGTGAGAAATTCAACCAATTTTTCTACTTCCCCAAAGGCGAAGACTCCATCAACAACAACCAAGGTCGTATCAATCTTGCCTATCTTATCTACAGATCCGCTGCCAACGGTGAGTTCGAGATTTTCGAAGACGATGAGTTGAAAACTCCTGTCGACTGGGAGATCATGTACAAGAAACTGAACAAAGCCGACTCAACCACCACCGACCCCATCTATGACGAATACGGTGAAATTCTTGAAGATGGCCACGACACTGTGAAATACAAATCATTCACTTCCGACGACTATTACAAAATCCATATCAAAGAATACTGGTATATCGACAAACAGGATACCCGTATGAAAGTCCGCATTGTTTCGTTAGCTCTTGTTGACGAAAACTGCAAGGAAATCGACGGTGATATGGAGTGCAACCCCACCATCCGTTTTTGGATTCCTATGAACGACATGCGCGTCCGCAACATCTTTGCCCGCACCAATGCCTATGATCTCTACAACAACAATGCAGAGCGCAGCTACGATGAAATCTTCATCTCGCGTTATTTCGACAGTTTTGTTACCCGTGAGACGAACACCCACAACCGTGCCATCCACGACTACCTGACGGGTGAAGACTCTCAACTCGAAGCCCAGTCTATCGAAGAGCGTATCTTTGATATCGAATCCGATATGTGGGAGTACTAATCACGAAAACGGTATAACTTACCGATTCGCCCAAATCTCAATAACAAAAGAGTTAAGAGTAAGTCCCGCTTATTCTTAACTCTTTTTCATTTCACGGCATCCACAGCAAAACAGCATCCAACTAAAACACGACGCCACAAAAAACAACATCAAGAGTATTGACCTACAACCGACATATTTTGTTCCTTCTTGTTCTTGCGGGCGGACTTGCCTCAAGCGTAAAAGCCCAATGGGTCGAACCGCAACCCAACGACTACTACCAACGCTCGCTCACATGGGAAAAGAAACCACAGGAGTTAGGCTTTGTCCGTGAAGCCGATGTCTATTGGAGCAAAATATTGTGGCGCATAATTGATGTACGTGAAAAAGAGAACCAATACTTCTACTTCCCCGTGTCGCCCGAAGGCATCCGAGGCCGGAAAAACCTTGCGTACGTCCTATGGGACGCCATTCTGGCCAGTGAGATAGAACTCTATGAAGACGACGAACTGAAAATCCCGCTCGACTGTGCCAAAGTCATCGAACGAGCCACACGCAGCGACACCGTCCAAATGGAAGTGTACGACGACTACGGAGAAGCCGACTACACCACGGTTTACGTCCCACACGAGTTCAAATCGGACGATATATACCAATATGCCATCAAAGAAGCCGTCTATCTCGACCGCGCACGCAGCGGCCTGCAAGTACGGAAATTAGGTCTTGCCCCGATGGAAGACCGTTACAAAGTCATTGACGGCGAAACTGAATACATGGGCACCGTAACCCTATTCTGGATTCCCATGCTCTCGCTACAGACACGTATCCTCTTTGCCAAAAAAGAGGCCTACTGCCGCGAAAACCTTGTACATCTGCCCAATTGGGAATACGCTTTCAATTCATTCATGTACTCCTCGTTCATCACCCGCGAAGACAATGTATGGAACCGGTCAATCCACGACTACCTCACAGGTGAAGATGCCCTCCTCGAAGCCGAACGCATCGAAGAGGACATCATGAACATCTCAATCGATATGTGGGAATATTAATCAGCCAGACAAGCGTCCAATAAACGGCAAATATGTTCTTTATCCATATTCTGGCCAATAAAGACAATCTTTACCATTCTGTCTCCATATTCCTCGTCCCAGTCATGCACTAACCCTGCATCCCGGCGCATCATCTCAATCAATTCATCCTCGGGCATGGTGGCATACCACTGACCTGCTTCAGACAACTTTACCTGCACACCTGCCTGTTCAAACAGATAGGACATATCCCTATCATCAGCAAAGTAACAGACCCCTTTAGCTCTGATAACACTCTTCGGCCATTGGAAATTGACAAAATGGTCAAACTTGTCTATATCCAATGGTTGTCGGCGATAATAGACAAAAGTGCCAATGCCATATTCTTCCACCTCTCCACCCTCATGGTGGTGATGATGGTGATGGTCGTGATGATGACCCTCACTCTCTTCGTCATGATAGTCATGTTCATGACCATGGTGATGCTCATGTTCTTCTTCGTCATCGTCGTCGTGATGGTGATGATGGTGCTCCTCGCCGTCGTGATGGCGCTTAGCCTCCTCATCCTCCGCCTCGGTTGTCAGGCGTTCAAGTTCCTTCACCCAGCCCGCCTGACCTTCAGTCTCGCCATATTCAAAACAATGGGTATTAATCAATTCATCCAAATCCACTTCTGCATAGTCAGCCTCCAGAATATGAGCACCTGGGTTCAGATTCTTCACAATCTGCCTTAGCCGTTCTAATTCAGCGGGAGACACCTCCGACCGTTTGTTCAACAAAACTATATTACAGAACTCTATTTGCTGGATAATCAAATTCTCAATATCCTCTTCAGCGATAGCCGACCCAAGCAGCCGACCGCCACAATCAAACTCGCTTTGCATCCTCAAAGCGTCCACTACCGTCACCACACAATCCAGCTGCGGCACCCCATAGCGTGTATACTCATCACCCATACGGGGTATCGAACAGATAGTACGCGCTATCGGCTCCGGCTCGCAAATTCCGCTGGCCTCAATAACAATGTAATCGAACTTGGCGAGGCCCATAATCTCACTCAACTGCTTGACTAAGTCCATCTTCAGTGTGCAGCAAATACAACCGTTCTGGAGTGCCACAAGGCTGTCGTCCGACTGCCCCACAATCCCACCTTTCTGAATCAACGAAGCGTCTATATTCACCTCTCCAATATCATTCACGAGCACCGCAAAGCGGATATTCCTTCTATTATTGAGGATATGATTCAACAGCGTGGTTTTACCACTGCCCAGATAACCCGTCAGCAAAAGCACTGGCGTCGAATTCCGATGTATATTATTCATGATTTACAATTTATTTATATTCAGCTTTTCAAAATGCCAAGAGCCTGTCCATACTATTCTCCCAGACTTTGACAATCCGCCAACATAACGCACAATTGTCAATAATATTTTCGCAACCGCCCGAAAAAAAAGGCATAATCCATAGACAAACAAACAATCTCAACCATTGACCTTTCCGAAACAACAGCTTTGCAATAAAGCCATGACGCTATCCATCCTTTCACAACCATTTTATGCCGGGCACCTCATCCCAAGCTCAACCTTCGTTCGTTTTACCTCAGTTCTTCCTTCGTTCTTCCTTCGTTCTTCCTCCAGCAAAGGATAACTGATGGTAAAAGGAACACGTATGTATGAAAGAAGAAATGAACCTTGAATTTGAAGTATGGCTGATTAGTCACACCCTACTTGTCGCGATTTGAAGGTTACATAGGCATGAATGGCTACACACTGAGCGGCTACCAAGAGCTGAATGACAAAACAAGGAAGTGGCAAGCCCCTCTACCGGTCGGTCTTACGGGGACGACGCAGCCAGCGGTAACCGTAGTAGATGTCGCGCAACAGAACAAATATCTTTGGCGTAAGCCATGCGCTCAAAAGTCCCACAATCAGCAATGCCAAAGCCCGCCACAAATTGCCGATGCAGATGTTGACAATGAAGAACACAAGCATATACACCATTGAGAGGCCGAAACGGATAGCATAGTTAATGGAACTGCGGAATTGCGGATCCTTCACTTTGGCTTCGGCTATCAGATGCGTAGGCAGGTAGACAATTGGATTACTGAGCACCCACAATGGCAAAATGTCCCAGCAAAGAATTATCGCCAACAAAAGCAGCAGTACAGAGAGGCTCCACCGCAACACCCATTTGAGAGCCGAAGAACGGGGACACTTGGAGGCAAACCACAATGGTACCCCCCGTTCCTCGCATTGCGCCTGGAAAGCGGCACCTTGTTCGTAAATTGGAGCGAGCTCTTTTTCAGGTAGCTTCGCCAATTGCTGGCTGACATGCCGACGGGCAATAAACCGATTCCACACCGAATTGCGACGTCCCAGCTCGCGCAACACTTCCGGGGTTTGACGATGACAGTAGGCATATTCGTCATCGTAATGCTCCACTGCATTGACCTGATGGATTGTACCTTTCATGGCCTCTGTCAAATCGGAGCGCATCCGGTTGAGGGCAAGCGGCTCGTTGTCGTTGAATTCGGCCATGTATTGCCGCACATCGATGGGTTTGCCGAAATACACAGCCACACTGTGATAGGGCATTTCGTAATGGTCGTAATCCAGACCTACGGGGACAATGTAGAGCGGTTTATCGCCCAGTTGCCGTTGAGTTTCACCCGCTATACGGAACATGCCTTTCACCAATGGGAGGAGTTGATGCTTGTCGTTGTGGGTACCCTCAGCCATGAGACATAGAGGAATTCCTTGTTCGAGCGACAAGCGTGCCGTATCGAACACTTCGGCATTGCGCGACAACTGATCCCGACCGTCACGTATGCGGTACACAGGACTGATACGCAACCAGGTGAGAAGACGACGGGCAACAGGATTTTTGAAGATATCGGCTCGTGCCAGAAAAGCCACAGGCCTGTAAAGTGCCATGAGCACTACCAATGGATCCATCATGGCGTTCTGGTGCACCGGGGCAAGGATGTAGTGTTCACCTTCGGGCAGGTTCTTTTTACCGCGGACAACAATTTTTCGGTAATGGCATAGTGTGCTGAACTGTACCACCGGAAAGAATAGTGTATAAAAAAGGTTAAAATCAGCCAAACTTCTTTTCATGATGCAAAAGTACAAAATATTTTTGACATTTTTGAGTTATTGGAGCAAAAAATATGAAGACTATTATGAAAAGATTCTTTTTCGCATCCCTACTTTTTCTGCTTTCCGCAGCATCGCTACCTGTCAACGGACAGATAGTAATGGATCGCAAAGTGCGTTTTGGAATCATCGTTGAGGGCGACACTATCCCATACTATCGTCTTAAAGAAGTGCACGTTATAGAGTCTGCATCACTGCTCTCCGAAACTGAGATTAGAAAAAACCAAAAACTGATACGCAACGTTAAAAAGATGCTTCCCTATGCCAAGATCGGGAAACAGCGGCTGGATGTACTGGAGAAAGAGATTGCCGACCTGCCCAAACGTCAACGCAAGGCCGCAATCAAAGCGGCAGAGAAGACTTTGCTGGCCGATTTCAGCGATGAACTGAAAGAATGCACCATCTCGCAAGGCAAGGTCTTGCTGAAACTAATCGACCGCGAAACGGGTCGCACTTCTTACATGTTGGTCGACGAGTTAAGGGGGAAACTGCGTGCCGGATTCTATCAGGCGTTTGCCCGCCTGTTCGGTTACAATCTCAAGGCATCCTACGACCCCAAAAACAACAAGGACGACAACCTCATTGAGCGCATCGTGATTTCTGTTGAACACGGCTATCTATAACCCTGAAACCCTATTCCATCCACTTTCCAATACCATTATGACAAGAGCCATTTGTTTTCTATCCGCCGTTGCCATGCGCCGCGAGCCATCCGACCGTGCCGAGATGGTGAACCAACTGCTGCAAGGCGATACTTTTACCATTTTGGAGCGACAGGATAAGTGGTCGCTCGTCAAGTGCGACTGGGACGGCTACGAGGGCTGGGTGGACAACAAGCAGTGGCGTCCTTTCGACGGTGAACCGAACATGCGTGCTGGCAACGAAACGAGTCCTGCCTCGGTGGCAGAACGGCAATACCTTGATGCACCCTACCTTTGGGGTGGCCGTTGTGTGATGGGCATTGACTGTTCGGGACTGACACAGGTCTGTTTCAGGGCATGCGGACAACGTTTGCTACGCGACGCTTCGCAGCAGATTACACAGGGTTTCCCTGTCCCAAGTCTCGACAAAGCGCAACGCGACGATTTATGTTTCTTTCACAATGAGCAGGGCCGCATCATACATGTAGGAATCTATATGGGTCAAGGCCGCATTATCCACGCTTCAGGACAGGTGCGTATCGACACAATGACACCCGAAGGCATTCTGAATAGCGACACAATGACGCTTACCCACCGCCTGCATTCGCTGCGACGCATAACGACATAGGCAATGAAGAAAACCGCCTGCTTCCACGATGGAAACAGGCGGTTATTACTTAGGGCAGGCCTGCCAGTTTTAAACAAACAGCTCTGCGATGACCGATTTATAGAAAGCGACAATGTTGTTGCGCTTTATCTTAAGTGTCGGGGTAAGGAATTGGTTGTCTGTACTCCACACTTCGGTAACCAAGCGGAAACGCTTCACCTGCTCATAATTGCTTAAAGTGGAATTATACTTGTCAACCACTCGCTGGAAACGCTCTTGCACCGTTTTGTCAGCAACCATCTCTTCACGGGTCTGAGCTTTGACACCGTGGCGTACACACCAGTCTTTCAGCATGTCGAAATCGGGGGCGATGATAGCCGCTGCAAACTTTTCACCTTCGCCTATAACCATCATGTCCAAGATAAAGGCGGACTCTTTGAAACGTTCCTCTATCACTTCGGGATTGACGAACTTGCCCATTGAGGTCTTGAACATGTTCTTTGTGCGACCTGTCAAGAAGAGGTAGCCGCCGCTGTCGAGATATCCCGTATCGCCAGTGTGGAACCAGCCTTGGTCATCTATGGCCTCCGCAGTCAAGTCGGGTGCCTTGTAGTAGCCCTTCATAACGTTGCCGCCACGGCAAATAATCTCATTTGTGTCAGGATCGAAACGAACCTCTATGCCCGGCAGCACAAATCCGACAGACCCCACCTTGCGACCTTCCTCTGCATAGGTGTTTGTGACTGCCACTAAAGGGGAGCACTCGGTGAGTCCGTAGCCCTCGTAAAGGTCGAGTCCAACAGCACTGAAAAAGCGGGTGAGACGGGGCTGAATAGAGGCTCCGCCCGAAACAAGCATGTGGAAATTATCACCCAATGCATGGCGAATCTCGCTGTAAACAAGTTTGTCGGCCACAGCATGTCGCATATTGTACCAGAGCGTCCTTTTCTTATCGTTGAGTTCATACTGGAAGCCCAAATCGAGAGCCCAGTCGAAAACCTTTTTCTTGAAGCCTGTGAGTTTTTCACCTTTGCGGAACACCTTGTCGTACATCTTTTCGATAAAGCGCGGCACAGCAGCCATCATGTATGGGTTAACCTCTTGCGCGTTCTCGGCGACCTTGGCGATGCTTTCGGCATAGAAAGTCTCCATGCAGAGATACTGGTAGAGGTAATTCATCATGCGTTCGTAGATATGGCATAGCGGCATCCAGCTGAGGGCTCGTGTCCATGTCTTCCCCGGCGAGTCTTTGATTCCAAGCACATTGAGGATAATTCCCCTATGGGCGAGCATCACACCCTTGGGCGTACCTGTAGAACCGCTTGTATATATCATTGTGGCCACATCATCGGTGGTAATCGAGTCTTTGATAGCCTGCAGACCCTCGGGGTCGCGATGGCTGTCGCCCAAAGCATACAGGCCTTCGATATTGGGAGCCCCCTCGACAGGCAGTATTGTGTATACCTCTTGTAGCGTGGGTACTTGTGAACGGATTGAACTGATTTTCTTATATAGGGAGTCGCCTTCTACAATGATATACCGTACCTCGGCATGGCTGAGGATGTAGAGATACTCGCTCTCACTGATAGTAGGATAAATAGGAAGAAGAACAGCACCCATCATCTGAACACCCATGTCCACGTAATTCCATTCAGGACGACCTGTGGAAATCAAAGCAATATTCTCGCCACGCTGCACACCCATGTGCATAAAGGCATAGCTCAGCAGGCTTGACTTTTCGAAGTATTCATCAATTGTGTGTTCTTCCCAATGACCATTCTTTTTATTAGCAAATACGGGTCGTTCCGGGCAGAGTTCCCTTCTTCGATCCATCAAATCAAATAATCTTTTGGGTTCTTTCATAATAGAATTATTGTTTAACTGGTAATGCAAAATTAAGAATCTCAATCCAAATAGGTGACAGAAATAATACCTTCTCCGTAAAAAGTGACAGAATGAGGCAATTTTGGTTTCGAAATAGCCTATTTGAGTGACGAAATTAAGGTAAATTATATTTTATCCCATGCTTTTTGTGACGAATATATAAGATTTAGAGACGTAGGGCAGCATCCTTTAACCATTTTTTACAAAAGAACGCAACACACATTGAAAAAAAAATTGTATTTTTGCATTTTGTATTATACATTATATAAAACATGCTCATATCTGACAAACAGCTAATCGAAGACTTGAAAGCCGCAAAATATCAACCCGTGTATTTGCTCACAGGTGAGGAGAACTACTATATCGACCTTGTATCTGACTATTTTGAGCATCATGTAATTGCCGAAGATTTCCGTGATTTCGACCAGACCATTCTCTATGGCCGGGAGACCGACATGCGGACCGTGGTTTCGTATGCCAAACAGTTTCCTATGATGTCGCCCATAAAACTGGTGTTGGTGAAAGAAGCGCAAGACATTCCCACCCGCGAGTGGGAGTTGCTGGCAGACTATCTTCAGCATCCTCTACCTCAAACCCTTCTGGTATTTTGCTACAGGCATAAAAAACTCGATAAAAGATCCAAGGCATACAAAGCCATCAACGAAAAGGGCTGTATTTGTGAACGGGCAAAACTCTATGACAGCCAAGTGCCAGACTGGATAGGAACGTTCGTCAACCAACACGGGCATACTATAACACAGAAAGGTTCTGTCCTCATAGCTGAATATATCGGCAACGACTTGAGCAAGATTGCCAATGAACTATCGAAAGTCTTTATTTCCCTCAACCCTGGCGATGTCATCAATGAGGACATTATCGAACAGAATATCGGCATCAGCAAGGAATACAACGTGTTTGAATTGCAAAGTGCCATTGGTCGACGCAACGTTGTTCAATGCAACCGGATTGTAAACCATTTTGCCGCCAATCCCAAGGACAACCCCATCCAGATGGTATTACCTTCGCTTTACGGCTATTTCATCAAAATAATGCTTTATCATCAACTGGCCGACAAAAGCCAAGCAGCCTCTGCATTGAAAGTGAATCCTTTTTTCGTCAAGGACTATGCCGTCGCCGCCCAGAACTATACACTGGGCAAATTAGCCAGTTGCATAGGCTATCTCTACGATGCCGACCTGCGTTCAAAAGGCGTTCGCAACACGGGAACCATCACCGACGGCGAGCTGCTGAAAGAGTTGGTTTTCAAAATAATCCATTGACAATGACTCAAATAACACATATTTTTCAAAACATTTAATCTGCAATCTGAATGAAACGAGTCCTTATCCTCCTTCTCATGACCCTCGGTCTGTCACCCATTATGGCCCAGACGGTGAAAGGCACACTCACCGACAGTGAAACAGGCGAGGCCATCCCCTTTGCCAATGTCGTATTGGACGGCACCCGCTATGGTGTTGCCACCGACCTGAACGGCTTCTACCTTATCAACAAAATGCCAGCTGGCGAATACACCCTTAGGGTTCGCTTTGTAGGTTATAAGGAGTATCGTGAACAAATCACACTGAATAAAGGCCAGACTTTGGTAAAGAACATCGTTTTGGAATCTGAAGCCAAAACCCTTGCCGACGTGACCGTCACAGACAACCGTATTGAGGAAAGAAAGATACAGACTCAGGTGTCAGTGGAAAAAATCTCCGCCACTCAGATACAACAAATGCCTGCCATTGGCGGAACAACCGACTTGGCACAATACCTACAGGTACTTCCTGGCATCAGCTCTACTGGCGACCAGGGCGGACAACTCTACATACGTGGTGGCTCGATGATTCAAAATCTGTGTCTGCTCGATGGGCTTATTGTTTATAATCCTTTCCACTCCATTGGATTGTATTCCATTTTCGAAACCGACATTATCCTCAATGCCGACATATATAGCGGTGGGTTTGGTGCCGAATACGGCGGCCGTCTCTCGTCAGTGATGGACATCACCACCCGCGACGGTAACAAGAAACGCCATTCCGGCAAATTAGGTCTCAACACCTTTGGTGCCAATATTGTACTGGAAGGTCCCTTGAAAAAAGAGAAAGCCGGCGACCCTTCCACCGTCACATACCTCTTTTCCGCCAAAAACTCTTTTCTGTCTAAATCATCTAATGTCGTCTACCCCTACCTCAAACAGTCCTTGCCTTTCGACTTTACTGACCTGTATGGAAAACTTTCCATCAATTCAGGCTCGGGAAGCAAAATCAATCTCTTTGGATTCCGTTTCGACGACCAAGTCAACGGCTACCAAACCCTTGCCGATTACCACTGGCTGAACTACGGTGTCGGAACCAATTTCATGCTTGTCACCGGCTCCAGTTCAATCTTAGAAGGACACGTCGCCTACTCAGACTATCTCATTAACTTCCACGACGCTTCTGGACACAATAACCACAGCGGCATCAACGGCTACAACATGGGGTTGGATATCACTAACTTCATCGGGACAAACCGATTGCGCTATGGTCTGGCTTTCGAAGGCTTTGCCACAAACTACCTCTACTTCAACCCTTACGGCCTTGACATTACACAAGACCAAAACACTTTCAGCCTGTCGGGCTATATAACCTACAAGATAGCTACCGGGAAATGGCTTATTGACCCGGGTGTCCGATACATATACTACAATGCTTTCAACGCCGGAAGTTTCGAGCCACGAATTTCAGCCAAATTCAATGCCACAGATGTACTCCGTTTTAAAATGGCCAGCGGCATTTACAGCCAGATTTTTCTTGACTCCCGCTCCGACAACGACATTGTCAACCTTTTCAATGGAATCCTAACTGGCTGCCCTGACCTAAAGAAACCCAATACATTTCTGAACAACCCCGTCGGCAACTCCCTGCAGAAAGCACAACACCTCATCGTTGGTGTCGAATACGACTTTGCTGAACACCTCACAACCAACTGTGAGTTTTATTTCAAAAACTTCAGCCAACTACTAAATGCCAACCGCAACAAAATGTTCGATCCCGATGACCCAGCCTATCGTCCCGGCGGTGCCTACGAGAAGCCTGAATACCTTCTCACCGACTACATAATCGAGAAAGGCAAGGCTTATGGCGTCGACTTCAGTCTTTGCTACGATATTGACTGGCTATACGTTTGGGCTACCTATTCCTTGGGATGGGTCTTCCGCACCGATGAGATCCAAACCTATACTCCCCACTATGACCGACGCCACACCATCAACCTACTTACCACCGTTCGCCTTGGCGAGCAAAACCAATGGGAAATCAGTGGCCGTTGGAGCTATGGCAGTGGGTTCCCCTATACCCAAACCCAAGGCATGTATGAAGAGATTGCCTTCCGCGACGATATCACCACCGACTATACCCGTGTCAATGGCGAATACGGCGTTGTCTATGGCGATCTTTATGCCGGACGTCTACCCTCCTACCATCGTTTAGACATCAGCGGAAAACGCAAATTCTCTGTCGGGAAAAGATCCATTCTCGAAATCAACGTCAGCGTTACCAACGTCTATAATCGTAACAACATCTTCTATTTCGACCGTCTTACCTTCAACCGCGTTGACCAGCTTCCCATCATGTGGTCCACCGGTCTTAATTTCCGCTTCTAATGCCAGCCACTACCCCACTCCCCTCCAATCTCCGCTGCATGGGAGCCGTCTGTGGTGACACTATCGGCAGCACATACGAATTCCATCGCATCAAACGCAAACAGTTCAATCTGTTCCCACAAGGGTCCCATCCCACCGATGATTCCGTCATGACTGTGGCCAACATGTTGTGGTTGATTGACCCTGACAATCATTCCCTGACCAAGAGTATGCACCAACTGGGGCAACAACACCCCAATGCCGGATACGGTCACAAATTCCGCACATGGCTTTTCGAAAACCAAGAGCTTCCCTATGGCAGCTACGGCAACGGCTCTGCCATGCGGGTCAGTCCTGTGGCTTGGGTATGTCAAACGCTTCCGCAAGTACTCGAATCCGCCTCCCAGAGTGCTTCTGTCACCCACAACCACCCTGAGGGCATCAAAGGAGCGCAAGCCACAGCAGCAGCCGTTTTCCTGGCTCGTACAGGCCATGGTAAAGATGAAATCAAAGACTTTATCCAGTCTCAGTTCTCCTACAATCTCTCACAAACACTGTCCGACATCCGTCCCAAGTATGGATTCCGCAGCTCTTGCCAAGAGTCCGTCCCTGAAGCCATCATTTGTTTTCTTGAAAGCACCAGCTACGAGGACGCCATTCGCAATGCCATCTCCCTCGGAGGCGATGCCGACACTCAGGCTGCCATCGCAGGCTCCATTGCCGAAGCTTACTACGGCACCATCCCTGACTCAATCCTGTCTCAAACATGGAATCTCTTACCCGACGACATGAAACAAATAATCATGCGTTTTCAGGCAATAATCAAAAATTCATAGTTCATCTCCCATGAGGGAAAGGCATGCCGGCACTTTTTCTCTCCTCCGACAGTGTCAGCCTATACGAGTCCAGTCAATCGGAGCAAGTCCCTGCTGTTGAAGAATGGCGTTGCATTGCGAGAAATGCTTGCAACCGAAAAAGCCTCTATATGCCGACAAAGGGGAAGGGTGTGGAGCAGTCAGCACATAATGGCGACTGCGGTCGATATACTGGGCTTTGCTGATGGCAAAACTGCCCCACAACATAAACACTACACCCGTGCGATATTGTGACAAAGCCTGGATTGCCGCATCTGTGAATAGTTCCCATCCCTTGTGTTGGTGCGAGCCTGCCTGATGGGCACGGACTGTCAACGTAGCGTTAAGCAACAGCACACCTTGGTCTGCCCAGCCTGTCAAATTGCCGCAGGTAAGTGGAATCTGCGTCCCGAGGTCACTGTTTATCTCCTTGATGATATTCACTAACGAAGGGGGAACAACCACTCCTGCCGGAACCGAGAAGCACAACCCATGGGCTTGTCCCGGCTCATGGTATGGGTCTTGTCCCAAAATAACCACCTTCACCTTGTCAAAAGGCGTGCGGTCGAAGGCGGCAAAGATATCGCCTCCTCTCGGATAACAGACATATTGCTGCCTCTCAGCAACCAAGAAACTTTTCAACTGCTCAAAATAAGGAGCTTCGAACTGCGGTCGCAGCACCTCCAACCACGAAGGATCTATTTTGGGATTAATCATATCAAGAAACCGTTATATCGACGTTCCCTGCCAATCGAACTGATATCGCCATGGCCAGGCAACACCTCATAGTCGTCCGGAAGCGTAAGCAACCTTGTTCGAATCTTTTCTATCAACAAATTGTAGTTGCCTCCCGGCAAATCCGTGCGCCCAATACTGCCCCTGAACAGCGCATCGCCGGTAAGGACAACCTCGGCACTGGGCACCACATATGCCATACTTCCCGGACAATGACCTGGAACCTCACGGCATTCAATCTTCTCATCCCCCAATACGAGGACATCATCATCCTTAATCTCATTTACCGGCAAATCCTCCATACTGCTCACCATAAAACCCATCACCGCACCGTATGCCTCGGCCTGACGCAGCAGTTTCGACCCATCCGCATGCATCGTGACAGGCAACCCATAGCGCTCACACATCTCCCGCAAACCGGCAATATGATCCACATGGGCATGAGTTAGTAGTATCAACTTAGGCTCAAGCCCATACTCATCAATATACTGGGTCACCTGAGCTTCCTCATACGTTGTCTCGGCACAGGGGTCTACAATGGCACATTGCTTTGTGCTTTCATTCCAAAGCACAAAGCAATTCGTACCAAAGTGATTCAGTTCAAACTGTTTAATCTTCATAATCCAAACCAGTTAAACTGCCCGACTTCTCTATTCCCCGTCAATCCAGCTCTCAACAGCCTCTTTCTGCACAGGGGGTATATCCAGCTTGTTCTTTTTGCGCAAGCCGTTCAAGTCGTTATACAATTTGTTGGGGTTCGCTTCTTTAAGCTGAGCCAGTGTATTGATGCCTGTTTTACGCAGCATCGGCACCCATTCGGCGGCCACTCCATGCTCCACAAACTCCTCGTCGCTGGTCACCACGGCTTTCTTCTCTGGTTTCATCTGCGGGAAAAGCAGCACATCCTGAATGCTCTGCTCGCCCGTCATCATCATCACCAAGCGGTCTATACCGATACCCATACCCGAAGTGGGAGGCATACCGAACTCCAGTGCACGCACAAAGTCCATATCGATAAACATAGCTTCATCGTCGCCCTTCTCGCTCAGACGCAACTGCTCCTGGAAGCGACCCAGCTGGTCTATCGGGTCATTCAACTCACTATAGGCGTTAGCCAGCTCCTTGCCGTTTACAAACAACTCAAAACGCTCAGTAAGATTCGGATTTTCACGGTGGCGTTTGCAAAGGGGCGACATCTCAATCGGGTAATCCGTCACAAACGTCGGCTGGATAAGGGTGTGCTCACACTTCTCACCAAAAATGGCATCCACCAGCTTACCCTTGCCCATTGTCTCGTCGGTCTCAATACCCAGTGCCTTGCAAGTGTCGCGCAGCTGCTGCTCATCCATCTCGGCCACATCATAGCCCGTCTGCTCTTTAATCAATTCACACATCGGGGCACGGCGGAATGGCGGCTTGAAATCAATCTCGTTGCCCCACACCTGCACTTTTGTCGTGCCGTGCAAGGTCATTGCAATCCGCTCCAGCATCGTCTCGACAAACTTCATCATCCAATTGTAATCCTTATAGGCCACATATATCTCCATACAGGTGAACTCAGGATTATGGGTGCGATCCATGCCCTCGTTGCGGAAATTGCGGCTGAATTCATACACTCCCGCATAACCTCCCACAATAAGGCGCTTCAGATACAACTCATTGGCTATACGCAGATACAAATCAATATCCAGCGCATTGTGATGTGTAATAAACGGCCTTGCAGCCGCACCGCCGGGAATACCCTGCAACACAGGTGTGTCCACCTCTAAATAGCCCTGCTCATTGAAATAATCGCGCATTGTATTCACAATCTTCGCCCTTTTGACGAAAGTCTCACGCACATGCGGGTTCACTATCAAGTCCACATAACGCATACGGTAGCGTTGTTCGGGATCGCTAAACGCATCGTACACCACACCGTCTTTCTCCTTCACAATAGGCAACGGCCTCAAACTCTTGCTCAGCACTGTCAAACTCTTCACATGTATCGACGTTTCGCCCATCTGGGTAACAAACACATAACCCGTCACACCAATAATGTCACCGATATCCAACAAGCGTTTAAACACCGTGTTATACATCGTCTTATCCTCTCCTGGGCATATCTCGTCGCGTTTCACATACAACTGAATGCGTCCATACGAGTCCTGCAGTTCCACAAACGATGCCGCACCCATAATGCGACGGCTCATTATGCGGCCTGCTATACTAATGTCCTGAAACAGCGTATTGTCTTGGGGAAACTTTTCCAATATCTCGCTCGACTTTGCATTCACCTCATACAATGCTGCGGGATAAGGATTAATACCCAATTTCTTCAATTCATTCAGCGAATTTCTGCGGATTTGTTCTTGTTCGGTCAGTTCGGCCATATTGCAATATATTATTTATAAACCATTTATACAATTTTGCACCATACAATGCAATTTACAAATATACAAAAAAAATATCAATCTCCGGCTTTACCCTCCCACAATTGTTTCCCTATCGACTCCACACACCGGGAAGCATCTGTTCCGTTGGAAAAAAGGAAAAACCCCACACTTTTTTGTTTGTGCGGGGCTTTCTGTTGTCCAACCAGGACTCGAACCTGGACTGACAGAACCAAAATCTGGAGTGCTGCCATTACACCATTGGACATCCTTTGCATCCTCAAATCAATGATTCAAAACAATTTGCAATCATATTGTCTCTTTCCTTTCTCTTGATTTGAGGATGCAAAGATACGAATTATTTTTGATATAGCAAAATTTTTCTACTCAAAAACCAATTCTCCTTCATTTTGACCTAACGAGACAGAGCAAACAACATTGCGTTCCACCACGATATATTTGTCGTCCTTGAGGTGCTTCACGCAAGTGCGACCGTCCTCGGTAACCAGAGTCACCGTGAAAGTATTGTAGCAGTTAGGTGCCACATAGAGATCCAACACACCGCCCTGACTGAAATCAACTCCCGACAACTGATCAACCGTCACATTCATAACAGTTCCTTCCACAGCTTTCAGCACGGGGAAAGGATAATTCTCAACACCGAAACGGCCAGCCATGAATTCATTAGAATCCTCGGTAGAGACCTGTACGCAAGCCAGCTTCTCGGTAGTGGTGAGATTCAAGCGCAACACACCGCACAGCGACTTGAAAGCCAATTCGCCTTTACCTTCTTCGGCCTCGGCATAGCAAGGCATTGCAACAGGGAAGTCTTTGCCGCTCTGCACGGCGGGGATCATCACCATCCCTTCACCTGCACATACGGCAGCGGGATAGACAAAACGACGCACACCCTGAGTGGTAGTGCCCTTGGGCATAACCGCGGTAGCATACGAACTGTCGGGAGCAATGCCAGCCAACGACACCTCAACAGGGGTCATGGCGTCGTCCCAAGTAGCCAACACGGCATCTTTCGGCCACAAAACTGGTGAATTGCCATTGCTGTCGACAGCCTCAACCGTCATTTTAAACATCGTGCCGTCCTGACATGAGACAAAGGCCACAGCGACGGTCACAAAAGCCAACAAACTGATAATTACTTTCTTCATATTACAAAAATTGTTAGTTAATACGCAAAACCATCTTCTTATTTTAAATTGCAAAGATAAACTTTTTTTTTCAAATAGCAATATTTTGCCTTGCCCATTCCCTAAAAATAGCGGGCAGGCACAAGGCCTGCCCGCAGCAATCTTTATGAAAAACCTAAACAATTTTACTTAGAAGCGTTAACGGTGGAACGGCCAGCGGGGTCAACATAACCGGGAGCAGGCTGCACCAAACGGACAGAACGCATATAATACCATGACATGTCATAATTCGATATAACATGGTTGTACTGTTCTTCCGATGACGTTTGCAAGTGCCAATAATATACGTTGTATTGGAATGCAAGATAATGAGATTCCGCATATGAAGATGCCCATGATCCTTGTACTTCTTTCTTTGTACTTGACCAGTAATTACCAATTTGGTTTGTAGCATTATCGAACACTACTGCGCTACCATCTGTGGTCTCTGGATCATCATCATAAGGTTCCGCATACCCGGCAGCAGGCAGGAACATAGCACCCGCAGCCTCGAGACGTGCCCACTCAGAAACAGTATATACATTCTCAACAGGATTAGACATTGATGCAGGTGTAAAAGTCAAGCCTGAAGGAACATCATCAGGTGTCCAGTCGTCCGGAAGAAGAATGAATCCATAAACCTCTGTCGGACGTGCATTACCAGAAATAGACAACCTACCGGGATGATCAGCAATGCTTGTAATCTTTGCTTTTCCGCGTAAATTGTCACCAGTCAAATGCACACGAGTGTGAAGCAAATAATACCACTCGTCAGATGTCATTGTGAACCAAGTTTGCGGTGCATCACCGGAGATTGTTTTATAATAGCCCCAATCTTGGAAAGTACCGCCTGCTGTCCAATCATCATAATCATTCCAAAAGTCATACGTAAACATTCCAAACTTATCGTCACGTGTATTATCTCCACTGTAATCAAAACTCCAAGAGAAAAGATCCGTAGTATTTGAAACGCCAAAACCTGCATTCGCTAAGTTATTACATGCAAAGAAATCATACTGACGGTCGGCAAATTTCCATGTACCTGTGTTAGGAAGAGCTGTGCCGACATGCTGCAAATTGCCGCGGGAGAAGACCACCTTGTAGGTGTCATCGCCCTGAGCAGTACCACGGACGGAAAAGTAACCGGTCAAACTGTTATCCTCCTTGGGAGTGCTTTCAACGTACATGGGGACGATATAGTTGCGGGGCAAAGTAACCACATTGGAAGTGCTGACGGTGACAGTTTTAAGTTTCTGGTCTTCCAATGTAGACTGGTCGGCCTCGGGACGGATAGTCTGGATACGGACAGTGACTTTCTTGTTCTCGAACGGGGGCAGGAAGATGTAGTACTTGCCGCTGGTGGCACCGGCAGCAACAGTCTCGCGGTCTTCTTCAGCGATATCAAGGTTGACACGGTTCTTATGGACATCGTTCATCACAATATTGGAGGCATTGCCACTGAGGTTGGCAACACCGTCACCACACAGACCCACACCGGGAACGGTGACTTCGATACCAACAATGTCGTAGGAAACAGAGGAAGTGTTCTTCCACTGAACTTCCAACAGAGAACCGAAATTGTAGAATTTCAGTTTCTTGCTACCGTCACCGTCGATCACGGCACCTGCAGGAAGCTGGATATTCTGCAGACCGTCAACCTTCACATACTTCTGCCAACGCGACAGGTGGATAGGCTGGTTTTCATCGCCAGTAAAACCGGTAGCCGAAATCGTGTTGAACAGAGAAGTAGGATAAGCGGCACGATAGACAGCACCCTCGCCTTCATCTTCAACATCCACCCTATAGGTAGTGCCAGAGAGAGTGACATCATAGTTGGTACCGTTAACGTTCACTTGCTCACCAGAGGTGAAGAAAACGGGGTTGTGGTTTTCATCGATATACACTTTACCTGTGGCGGCAGCGGGTTCTACCTCGACATCAAAGGTAACGGTTTTCACATCTTTCTTGCAGCCGACAAAAAACATGGTGCTTGCAGCAGCCATTGTCAGGAAAAATAATGAGATTCTCTTCATTTTTGTACGTTCTTAAATTTAATTATTGAATATGCCAATCCCAACCCAGGGAGCTTTCACCCTCAGAGTAGTTCATCCGTTCAACCATTCCGTCTGAATTTGTCGACGGCTGGACAACGCTGTAGGGGCTTGCCTCAAAGCCGTGCTCAACCAAAAAATCAACCACCTTTACGGCAGGTTTCTTGTAATCATTTTTTTGCTGGGTCATTTTTTATTTATTTTTAAACTTTATTTAACTTATTAATACCTGTTTCAACCCATACTTTTTGTGGAAATTCACCTCGAAAAAGCGTCATCACACCGAAAATCGCAATACTCCGAACACACAACTGCATCCTTTATTCTTTAATAATTAACATTTTACACAATATTCCACTCTCTTTTCCACGGCACATACACATTATTCTGCAACTAACACATATAAGACTAACATATATGTAACTATTTAATATCATATTTATCCGATCCAATATGAAATATTAGAGATTATGCAACAAAGAATAATCATTCATATAATACTATTTAATTATTTATTCCAAGATCATTCAACGGCCATTACAACAGCAAAATACAATTAACTAAACTTTGAGCAACCTTAAACAAACCTATCAACCCTAACTGACCGTTAGGCATTATCAAAATATTGATTTAATACATTTCTCATAAACTTGTATTTACCGGATTGACTTGTAAATACGATTTTTGCTTTTGTCCTTGCAGAGCGTGGTTTGCATACCCAAGGCAATGCCATTGGACGATATTCGTTATGTCCTTTCAAGGCGATTCATCGAAGCCCCCCTTCAGGCACTCCTGCTTTCCATCGTCAATGCACAACAAAAAGCGGTGCCGCCATCTTTGTCATTCCTTTTTCAACGCACGCTATTTTCCGCAAATCCTCCCCAACCTGCACCCAAGTTCCTTTTGACCTGTCCTTGAGCCACTCTTTCTTCCTCCCATAGACCTCAGTTTTTCCTCAGTTCTCCTTCTGAAATGGGAGAA
>DBXQ01000093.1:6551-10149 GCA_002309955.1 Bacteroidales bacterium UBA1208 | reverse complement strand
AAGGCCAACGTCACCAAAGGCTTCTCCATTTACGGCCATGAAGTCCGTACCGGCAAAGCCAAGGTGGAGAAATGGCTGAAAGAATTGGGCTATTGATGACCCAGCAGTGGCAGCGATAGATGATGTTGCAGAATACTTCACAGCGTATGTAATCAAAACTTTGAAAAAAGAAACATTGCATCTCTATCATACTGAAAAAAGGTCGTCATTCCGACGACCTTTTTGTGTTAAAAAAGTGTTAAAGTGGTTAGATAGTTCCTTGCAGCTACGATATTACTTACTCCAAAGTAAGTGGCTTACGTTCGGGTACCTTCTTGCGGGTTTTCGGAAAACATTGTACTTTTGCAATCGAAAAATAAATCAAGAAACCTTAAAAAAGAACAGCAATGAGAACAATCGAAAACATCAAGAGCGGCCGCAACTATGCCGCTGTCAACGTAGGCAGTATCGACCAAATTATCGAGCACCAGCTCCCTATGGGTTCCAACGTCATTCAAGGCAAGGTGTTCGTAGGTCAGACCGTAGGCACCACCGGCAGCGAACTGTCGTTCCAGACACTTGTGCCCGGTCAGGACAGTGGCTTCCTGCACACCCACAAGACACACGAGGAGCTCTACATCATCCTGCGTGGCAACGGCACCTATCAGGTCGATGGCGAGCAGTTCCCCGTCAGCGAAGGTACCGTGGTTCGCGTCAGCCCCGACGGCCGTCGCGCCTTGAAGAACACTGGCAGCGAGAACCTAACGATGCTCTGCATCCAGTACAAGGCCAACTCCTTCACCGGTGCCGACAGTCCTATGACCGACGGTGTGATACTGCAGGAGAAACTGAATTGGTAGTGTACCACCATGAAAATGTGCCATGCATATTTGATAAAAAACAAAAATAGAGAG
The DNA here is from genome assembly GCA_002309955.1 of Bacteroidales bacterium UBA1208. Lineage (GTDB taxonomy): Bacteria > Bacteroidota > Bacteroidia > Bacteroidales > P3 > Colimorpha. Next base: position 9,256 of record DBXQ01000093.1, on the reverse strand, counting down.
GAATCCTTTCCCAATAATGGCAGGCGGACAGAACAGATTGTCCGCCTGTTTTAAGAAAAAGTTGTATCTTTGCACATTCAAAACATCGTTATGAACAAAGATTTCATCAGAGACCCATTCTTCCCGGAGTGTCCCATCCGCAACGTGTTGACCCGCATCAGCGGAAAATGGACGCTGGCAGTTCTTTACACGCTTGGCGGCAGCGAGACACCGCTGCGCTTCAAGGAGATTGAAAAAGCAAACCCCGATTGCCCCCAAAAGATGCTGACCCAGACCCTTCGCGGCTTGGAGGCTGACGGACTCGTATGCCGCACGGTCTATCCAGAGATGCCGCCGCGTGTGGAATATGCACTGACTGACCGTGGCCGTTCCTTCCTCCCCGTCATGCGCCAGATCATTGACTGGGCATACAACAATCTACACGACATCGTAACCGATAGAGAGAAATACTATGGACCGAATTGAGAACATAGATTTTTGCATCCGTTACCTGCTGGAGCAGAACCACACACAGGCCGACATTCCGACCACGCTGGCCGAGAAGCAACGCCTGCTGCGTGCCTTGATGAACATTTGGGAGCCGCAGCCGTTGAGCGACGAGTTCATTCGGGCACAAAATGCCGAGTTGCAGGCACAGCTGGCCGACAAAGGTGTGGTTAAAATTGAAAATTCAAAATTGAAAATTGAAATTTGGCAGGGCGACATCACACGGCTGCGAGTTGATGCCATCGTCAATGCCGCCAACAGTTGTGGGCTTGGTTGTTGGCATCCACTGCATGCCTGCATTGACAACGCTATCCACTCGGCGGCGGGGCTGCAACTGCGACAGGAGTGCAACAATGTACTGCGTGGAGACGAGATGGCCACTGGAGACGCCATAATCACGCCTGGCTATAACCTGCCTTCCCAATATGTAATTCATACCGTGGGACCCATCATCTCCGACGGTGTCCCCACGCCGGAGCAGGAACGTCAGCTGGCAGACTGCTACCGAAATACTCTTGCCTTGGCCGAAGCCAACGGATGCCACTCGATAGCCTTCTGTTGCATCTCCACAGGCGAGTTCCGCTTTCCCAACCGCCGCGCCGCCGAAATTGCTGTCCAAACGGTTAAAGAATACACATCCACTTACGCATTGACGCATTCACACAATAACGCATTCACTGTAGTTTTCAACGTTTTTAAGGACATTGACTATGACATCTACCGACAACTTCTCGGAAAGGATTGATCTCCTGCGCAGGTCGATAAGTGAGGCCGACCATATCATTATCGGTGCGGGCAGTGGCCTTTCAACCGCAGCAGGTATTGACTATGCCGGCGAGGAGTTCCGCTACGAGTTCGCCCCTTGGATTGAACGTTACGGCTTCACCGACCTCTACACCTCGTCGTTCCACCCTTTCGAGACAAAGGAAGAATACTGGGCCTACTGGGCCAAACACATTTGGTTCAGCCGTTACCGTACAGGGGCGACGCCACTTTACGAGCGGTTGCTCCGCCTGTTCCCCGAGGCTTTTGTGGTGACAACCAATGTCGACGGCCAATTCGAGTTGGCAGGTTTCCCTACCGAGAGAATCTTTGCCACGCAGGGCGACTACCGCTGGTTCCAGCCTGCCAGCGGCACCCCCAAAACACTTGTCGACAACCGCGAATGGGTGATGCGCGTGCTACCCGCAATCAAGGAATGCCGTATCCCCACCACCATGCTGCCCACTATGCCCGACGGCAGCGAGGCAGCAATGAACCTGCGCGTGGACGACACCTTTGTCGAGGACTTCCGCTGGCACCGACAGGCGCGCTGCTTCACCGACTTTGTACACGAGGCCTCGCAGGGCAACCTCCTCCTGCTCGAATTCGGCATCGGCTACAACACCCCTGGTATCATCCGCTTCCCCTTCGAGCAGATGGCGCAGCGCTTCCCCAACACCACCCTCGTCCGCTTCAACCGCGACAACCCCGAGTCCTACATCGAGCCTTTGCCCCGCTTCACAGCATTTACAGAAAACATTGAGTCAATTCTTGTCCATCTGACATAAATGGACTATATAATATTTCTGGGGATTCGATGTTACTTTTGCAAAAAAATCAGTCATTCCACAATAAAAAAAAGACTTTGGAGTCATGCCGGTTTTGATGGTGACCGCCTACGACGAGAGCGGCCGCGTGAACGTGAAGAACGCCGCTTAGGGCATGATCTGCGACATGGACAAGATCGCCCTCTTCATCAGCGAGGGTCATGGACTACACAGAATATTCTGGAGACGAAAAGCCTTCACCGTCAGCATTGCTGACTACTTCGGCATCGCCACCGACAACAAGACCCTCCGACAAGTTTCAGCGCACGGGCTGCCACGCTGTCCGCAGCAGTCATGACAACACCCTTATATTCGACCAGTTCCAGAACGGCTATTACATCACCGATGAGCAGGTGGGTCGCGCTTGGAATGTCGGTGCCGCATTAGCCAAAGCGAAATAGTCGGCTCTCTGACCCACAACAAAACACCGCTCTGCGGGCAATATTCTCCGCAAGGCGGCGTTATTTACCTGTCACCAAAACAGAATGTCATGAGCACACCTACAGGAAAAACATATGTCGGAAGCGACGAACTTTATGCCGACGTGCAACGTACCATGCGGCTCTGTGCAGAGATGAACAGCGGCTACCATACCGAGGCAGAAGTGCGCGACTGCCTGCGCGAGATTAC
>DBXQ01000093.1:0-6484 GCA_002309955.1 Bacteroidales bacterium UBA1208 | reverse complement strand
GACTGCTTCCTCAACTTCGGCTGCACCCTCCTCGCCATCGGCGGCATCACCATCGGCCACGGTGTCTTCATCGGACCCCATTGCGTGCTGGCCACCGAGTACCACCCCGAAGACCCCACCACGCGCCATACGCTGCTCACCAAACCTATCGTCATCGGCCGCAACGCCTGGCTCGGTGCCGACGTGAAGGTGCTGGCGGGTGTGACCATCGGCGAGAATGCCATCGTGGCTGCGGGTAGTGTGGTGACCAAGGATGTACCCGCCAATATGGTTGTTGCCGGCAGCCCCGCCCGTGTCATCCGTCCCATCAACCCCGAAAAGTAACAACCCCATGAAAACCATGCCAACCATTATCGCCACCCTTATGATGCTTTTCACCACAGCCTGCCACAAGGACGAACCCGCCACACCCTCGTCAGCCCATCTCGAAGACATTACCATCACCGTTGGCGGTCATACATACCATGCCTCACTGGAACAGAACAGCACCGCCGAGGCCTTTCGCAACCTGCTGCCCCTGACATTGGAGATGCAGGAACTGAACGGCAATGAGAAATACCACTACCTATCCGCCCCGCTGCCTACCAACAGCACCAAACCCGGCACCATCCATGCTGGCGACCTGATGCTCTACGGCGACCGCTGCGTAGTGCTCTTCTACGAGACCTTTTCCACCTCCTACAGTTATTCTTCCATCGGCCGCATCACAGACACCGGAGGTCTCAAAGCCGCCCTCGGCACTGGCTCAACAACCGTCCAATTCACGGCAAACACATCAAGACAACATCCCAAATACAACAGATCGTCCGTCTTCACCCGATAAACAAGCAACCGACGAGACGAAACAACAAACCCTGCACACGCAATGAAGAAAATATTATCAGTATGGGTCGCCATGCTTTTGGCAACTGCCAACGCCATGGGGCAGTGGGGAACCGGAACCCCGTACATTGCCAGATCCTCATTTGTCCCCACCGACACATCATGGGCGGGACTGCACGGCAGGGTACGGACCGTAGAGTGGCAACAGACCGATACCCTCGACGACGGTGAGGTGGTTAAAGACACCCTCTTCCACCGCTACGACCAGTCTGGCCACGTGATAGAAATAGTAAGTCCCTGGCAAGAGGAATACCCCTGGACTTATTTCAAGTACAAAGACGGTCGGATCAACCAAGTGATCAACATCAGCACAACAGACAGCATGCGCTTAATATACCACTACTCGCCCGACGGATGCCTGAAGGAAGTGATATTCGACTACATGGATGGGACGGGAAACGACACCACCGCCTTCCGTTGCGATGCGCAATGCCGCATCACATCCGAACGTAGCAGACTGGCCGCCCGTGTCAGCCATATCTACAACGCCCAAGGATTGCTGGTCAAACACATATACGAAAATGGCGACACCTGTCACTACACATACAATGAAAAAAGTCAGATCATAAAAACCGTCAGCAAGACAGGGGGAATAGTCAGAACCTGCACATACCTCCGCAATACCTATGGCGATGTGGTAGACCAATACATCATCGAAACAGACCGAGGGACAACCCACCACCATTTCGACTACACCTACGACATCCACGGAAATTGGCTCACCTGCCGCAGCGACACCACCGTCACCACACGAAAGATAACCTACTACGAGCCATAGAAGTATTGCATTGATGCGAGAACAAATAAAGCGACAAATAGAAGACAACAACAAAACCTACACAGACAACGAAGACGATTCAGTAGGCGCACCAACAGACGTCGTTTTGCCGCCACGACCCCTTGCAACAGCGGGAGCGAACCAAATAAATATCATAAACCCAAAATAGACATTAAGCCAAGCAGCCTTCCGGCCGAGGCCGTTCAAGAGCAAAGAAGAGACATATGAAAAGGCTGACAACAACCGTTTTATTCTACCTTCCGGCTCGATGACCGACACAAGCTTGGTCACTCTCCTTTCGCCCCTTAGACTCCAGTTCTCCCATCGTTCTCCCATCGTTCTTCCTCCACAGAAGGAGAACTGAGGAAGAACTGAGGGAGAAGAGTGGGTGAAAGAGCGAACCAAGGGCAGGGCTGACCCGTATGAAGCGGCACGAATTCACCAAGCGCTGCTGGATAACCAACTATATACTCCCTGACGGCTCGAAGCACCCGATACCGATATGTGGCGAAGCGGGCGGCTGCGAGCAATGCGGCTTCTCGATGGCGGGCGAGATGGACGCCGTGTTCCATTTCTGCCCCGAGACCATCCTCGTCGGCCTCAACCTGAGGGTCGACAAGTGATAAACCCAAATCGGTCGTTTGGCCGACTTTTCAAGCAGTCTCATCTTTTTCAGGTCTGTTTATGCCATAGTATCATTTCTTTTCGGATTTTTGTCCACATCCTCGTCAACGATGCCAACCAACGCGACTTCTACCACTGCATGGCAGCCAAATACCCTGTCTGAATTTTTTTTGCCCATTCCAAATATTCTGCGTATCTTTGCAACGAGATTTGAATTGATAAAATGGATATTAATAACGCTAAACTAAATATCATCTGCAAGTCCGAAGAACTCTTCGTCGCCACCGAGCGCAATGCCAAACTGCGTTACGAAGGCTACAAGAAACTCTCGGAGATGTAATCGCAAAGCATTGAGGTCACAATTTGTGACCTCAAACCCAAGTTGTGGAGGCCAAGAGGCCTCCACAACTTCAAATAGAAATAATGAACTATGAGTAAAGATTTGACATCTTCAAATTCGTCTATTGAAAGACAAAATATATTGAATAATAAATATGCTGTAGATGCCATTCGGAAGTCTATAGGTATTGAGGGCATGTTGTTTGAAGACCAATACGTGTTTACCAAGCAAATGGTTGCTGATTTTTATGAGGTTGATGTTTCTACTATTGATAGATATCTTTCTACATATACTGATGAACTAAAACATAATGGTTATTTTTTATGTCGTGGTAAGCATCTGAAAGATTTGAAATTACAATTTGCTCACCTTATTAATGAGGCGACCAAAACAACTCAACTTGGTCTATTTAATTTTAGGGCTTTTCTTAATATTGGTATGCTTCTTGCTGAAAGTGAAAGGGCAAGACTTCTACGTAGTGCTATGCTTGATATTGTAATATCAACTATTAATGAACGTACAGGTGGTGGCACAAAATATATTAACCAGCGAGATGTGAATTATTTGCCAATGGCAATTAAAGAGACTAACTATAGAAAAGAATTGACATCAGCTTTACGAGCATGTGTAGAAGATGCTGATACAAATATTTACTCTAAAATCACAAATGCTATATATAAAGCAGTATTTAAAGAGAATGCAAAAGAATATAGAGAAATATTAAGACTTGGAGAGAAGGATAATGTTCGTAGTACCTTATATTCCGAAGTATTATTAGTTATTACATCTTTTGAAACAGGTGTTGGTGACGCTATAAGGAAAAGATATAGAGAGAAAGGGAACGCTAGATTGTCTGTTGAAGAAGTGGAAGAAATTATAAGTGAAATGGCAAAACTTCCCATGCAAAAACCTTATCTAGAAGATGCACGTTCAAAAATGGCATCTCGAGACTTTAGTTTTAGAGACGCTTTCCATGGGAATTTAGCAGAGTACTTGAGAGCAGTATCACCTGACGAATATGAGAAATTTATTGGCTCTGACTCCATTGACTTTGACCATATTCTGGAAGATAATAAAGAGGTATTAAGAAGACTAAAACAAGGTGACGATGAGTAACAATTGTATCCAATATATAACGTATGAGGAAGTTTTGTCTGTCTATCGGAAAATGATAGACCAAAGTGGAGGAGGATTTGCTGGAATTCGTGATGAAGGAGGAATCCAAATGATTCTAGAATATGTGCAAAATGATGATTATTATCCCACATTCATCGAGAAGCTAAACTACCTTGTTTTTAGATTCTGTTCAGGCCATTTCTTCAATGATGGAAATAAGCGCATTTCATTGACATTAGGAGCCTACTTTCTATACAAGAACTCATATTATTGGGTAGCAACAATATTTATGCAAAGAATGGAAGCCATCATTTATCATGTTGCAGCATCTAATATCAACCAAGATTTGCTTTTAAGAATAATGGCATGTGTGGTTGAATGCAAAGACTTTGATGAGTCGTTAAAAATTGAGTTGGCAGAAGCCATGGGTGCGAATCAACTATTTACAGAAGAATAATGCCAGGTAGAAATCAATAAAAACGTCAAAATGGAATACGTAAAGAAAGATTATAGCAACCGTCGAATTCATCTCGGAATCATTGCTCATTGTAATATGAGTGATAAGTATGGCCTTTTATATGGGTTCAGAGAGCCTCCATATGATGGAGTAAGAAAAATACACGAAAATAAGTTGTTATTTTTCGAGAAAGATCCCAGTCTTGAGATTACAGAGAACACGTTGGTATCTTATCTTTCATATGACTATAATGGATTTACTCCAAAGGTGGATTATGTGTATCCTGTTTCTACATTGGTCAAAAATAGGGAGGATAACATTTGTCATGAAGATCGTTTAGTTAATGAAGGTATACCATATTTTAAATATTCCAGTGGACGGGAATACTGCATATATTACCCTATAATAAATGGCAATACTTGTACAGTGTGGCGGGGACTTTTTGGTTGTGGAATTTATATGAATAAAGAGGCTAATATATATGAAATGTACAAAGAACTTAGCTCAATTAATTATTTTGGTTGGCCTACATTAGAAGAAGTGACAAATACTATAATTAATTTCAAAAAACAAATAGATTCCATTAACGCTTACGAAATAATTGACACCTATCGAATAGAGCAAATAAACTCTTACCATAGTAAACCTGGTGGAGACGATTCGTATGCTGAACATACATATTGGAAACTTCAAAGTGATGATGGCTTTCTTAATTACTTATTACCAACAAAAGACGAGCTGACATTTTTTGATGGTAATGCGTACCGTAGTGATGGATACAAAGATGGACATTTTTTACTAGAAGAAGAGACCATTCAAGCAATAGATACAGCAAAAAAGAAATATTCAAAAGATAAGCATATGGCTTTTCTAATCAGGGACTATTTTTCAGAGGTTCTTAAGAAAAAAGAAAGAGCAGAATTCCTAATCAATAAGATTCGAAAAGAATTTGACGTTGATAATGCCAGCGAAATAGCGTCGCAGTTTAATGGCATAATTACAGACGAATTTATTTCTATGGTGAATGAATATAATGAAAGCACAGTAATGGGGCCTCTCGAACTTAATAAAAGTTAAAAAAGCAGGAAAAACTTTGTCAATTTGTTTTTTCGTTATACTTTTGTGCTGCATTGATGCAATATACTTATTATTAATCAAAATATAACTGTTATGAAAGACATTCAAATTAAATGTAACACAAAAGGTGAAGTAAACATTGATGATAGTGCCAGAATAAATGGAATTAGTATTGCCCTCGTAGATAAAAAACATTATCCTGTTGCAAGATACGAGTTAAGTGGTGAGAGAATATCCATACTAACTAGACTTTTATATGATGCAAGTAATGTCCGAATACGTTTTTATGGTGATATAACACCAACAATGATATTTGAACTTATAAGTGCAAATGAAATATAGAGGCTCATGAGCCAAAGGTTAGCTGGAATTTTTCTAAATAAAATGACATAGAAATCCTTGGTATCATTTATATTGCTATAGAAGGCTTGATAATGCACAAAAGATTAGATGATTCCAAATTATTATGAACAGAAAAGATATATTTGATTTTATCAATTCCATTAATACCATTCGGAATAACAATGAGAGTTTCATTAAGCTGAAATGCTTTTTTAATGCAATGATGCGGAATCAGTATTATTACATCTCAGATGATGAAATAAAAGAAGGTGTTGATTATCTTAAGGTGGAGATGAAAGCTTTGCTTAAAGCAAGCGGATTGCCAAAACAACAAGAAATGATTGAGGAAATCAATATTGATTCGACTTGCAAGCAATTCCAATCCGACCTCCTAAATTACAAACGCAGATACGAAAATCAGAATAATCACGTTATCAAAGCATGACCGACAATAAACAACTGGCGAAACTGGAATTTGTGGCCTTCTGTATTGAGCAATACAAGATGGCGACAAAGCAGACAGGCTGCGAGGTGGAACAAATGTTCAGCCAACAAGGGGTCATCAAGTTCCTTATCGACCACTACGAGGTGTTGCATACACAAAGTGCACAGTTCATACAAGAAGAGATTGTAGAATACCTTAACATCCATCAGCTATGACACTCTATCACGGAAGCCTCGAAATAGTAGAAAAGCCGCAGATACTTCAGGCCAACCGGCCGCTGGACTTCGGCACGGGGTTCTATACAACCACCAGCCTGCAACAAGCCCGGCGTTGGGTGAAGCTGCGTATGGAACAGGGTCAGGCTTCTGTCGGTTTCATAAATATATACGAATACTCTCCCAAAAGAGACTTGCGCACACGCCT
>DBXQ01000005.1:10047-26346 GCA_002309955.1 Bacteroidales bacterium UBA1208 | reverse complement strand
CTATCCATTTAGCGGATGAACCACATATTTTCCGTACTGACGTAAGTCAAAGCGTCCAGATTGTCCAAGGCACATTTTTTTTCTACTATAGAAACAATCTCTCTCAATTTCTTAATCTCCCATTCGTTAGTGTTCTTGTATGTCGGAAATCTCAATCGTAAATAACAGTCATTCAGTGGTTTGCCCCCCCCCTGTTACAGGGGCTAACAATTGCTGCATCAAGCCTTGCTTGTGGGCTTTCAGCAACTCCAGTTTCTCGTTGGCTACCTTTAAGCATTCATCAATTGACGACAAACATTTTGCTATCCGTTGCTGCTCTGCATATGGCGGATAAGGGATAAGTATTTCTGAGAACTGCTGATAACTGATCATTTTCCCATCCCGAATACCTTCTATGTTTCGATTTAAATCTTGAATGAACTGGTAGGATTTGAAGTAATGACGATAGAAATCATTGCAGATAGTTTCATCTTTTTTTCTCAAAATGATGTATGCTGGACTACACAGCCCATTGTAGTTTGAATACTCAATACCTCCTTGAAACGATCTTAAACTGATAATGAAGTCTCCGACCTCCACGACTTTATATCCAGCAATGCTTTTTTCGCTAACAATCACATTATAGTCAATCATTTCCCTTGGAACAGCACCCTGGTCTTGCGTAATGGCCAAAACAGGCAAATCCGAATGGTGATTCTTGTTAACAATAGGAACAAACAATTCGTTACCATGAACATAGCTCCATTCATTGTTGCCCTTAAACTCCGAGAACCGAAGTGTGGGAATGCTTTTATGTGTATGTTTGTTAGTCAAGGCTCCCATCGGTTATTTCTTTCAATTTCTGTTCGATTTCTTCGATGGCAGGGATGGTTCCCTCCACTTTTTCCGGATAGAATTTTTCCAATTCGTATTCAGATATGCCAATGGGCTGGCTGCTGGACTCCAACGCATATTGGGCTTGAATACGATCCTTTTCCTTACATATAAGAAGTCCGATAGTCGGATTGTCACGCCCCTCCTTGCGAAGGATATGATTGCACGAAACAACATACCCTCCCAATTGACCCACATCTGCAAACTCGAACTTGCCAATCTTTACCTCTACAACCACATAGCACGACAGGTTCAGATTATAGAAAAGCAAGTCTATGAATTGCTCTCTTTCGCCGACCAACAACCGATACTCCTTTCCGACGTATGCAAATCCCGTACCCAGTTCTACCAAAAAGCGGGTGATGTTTCCCAGCAACTTGTCTTTTAACAATCGCTCATTATACCGTTCGGTTATCCCCGTGAATGCGAAGTCGTAAGGGTCTTTGGTCAACTCCTGGGCCAAGTCGCTTGTTTCCTCCGGAAGTGTACGCTGAAAATTGGTCAACGCCTTTCCCTGGCGTTCGTAAAGGTTGGTGTCAAGGAAGTTAAGGAGCATATTCCGGCTCCAGCCATTCTCAACAGTCTGATGGACGTAGAAGAGGGCTTTCTGAGGATTATCTTTGCACTTGTCTATAATAAAACGATGATGACCCCATGGCACGGAAAATAAGTTGTTTCGTATTTGCTCCACAAGTTGTGGAGTAATTGCGTCTCTATAGAATTGCTCAGCAAGTTGCCGAGTAAATTGCTCCTCAACTTGTGGAGCAATTTGAGTATAGGGCTGATATAGCAGATAGAAGTTCTTCATATACAGTAGATTTGTCTCGGAAAAACATGTTGCTCCTGGATTTACCTCCTTCAAATCCCTGCTCAGGTTTTTCATAAATCCACTTCCCCAACGGCTCTCCGCCTTCATCACAACAATATCCCTACCCAGTTCCCAATAGAAAATGAGCATCTCCTGGTTTACTTTCACCGCAGCTTTAATCTGGCTTCTACGATAACGCAGACTTAGTTCCTTTACCCATTGGGTATAGTCCTTGTCCAATATGTTTATTGACTTTCCCATATTTCTCTTAATTATCTAGTCTTCGTAAACCGAAAGCCCAGAAATCTTCTGGCCGTTGGCCATTCGTTTCAACAAGGGTATCAGGTCTTTCATCAGTTCCTCTTCCTTGCGTGCACGGTCTTTCCAACCCAACTCCAATGGTGCAATCAGGTCGTAGAGTTTTTCTCCGTCAAAGATACACTTATCTACAATCTCGTTGACAAAAGACTGTACTGCATCTTTGTTCAGATTATGCTTTTCTGCAATAGAGACTATCGCTTTGGTGAACTTGTCTTTCTTGAAGTGTTCATATCCTTGCTCTATCTCCTTTGTGGTCTTGCCGTTTACGCCCTTGGCGTCCAAGTCGTCGATATAGTCGATGATATCCTCTCGTTCATCCAGCAGATTGGAGCTGGAGCAAATCAGATTCACCAACTGCTCCTTGGTCATCTTCTGCACAGATGGCGCACCCACATAGCGGGTGATAAGCTCCATAATGTAGTCGTAGTCAATCAAGGCTGACGCAAACAGAACAAATTCGAAGTCCAAATCCTCAACTTCCGTAGAAATGACGGAGTCTTTCTTCTCTCGTTTTGTCTTCAACTGTTTGGCAAGGTCGAGGTATGCCCCACGGAAAGCCCGCATATCATTGTCAGAGAATCCGTATTCTTCGGCAGCCTCAGAAACACCCATCGGGCTTGCATCGCCATTGGTCGTCATAAGATCGGTGTACTGGTCCAACTGGGTCTTATAACGCTGAACTTCCTTGAAGTAATTTATGAATCCGGCTTTGGCATCATCCCCTTTCAGGTTGGCCACTTCGGACGCATCAAAGGCCAAGTCGAACTGATTCATAAAATTGCGCAAGTTCTTGATGGCTTCATAAAACTTGGCCTTGATGACCGAAGCTGGCTCAACAAGCCAAACCTGACGGGCTTTTTCGCCATCCGTCTCGCCAGAGAACAACGCAATGGCCTCGTCGACGGCAGCCTGCTGTCCTCGAAAATCAAGGATGTTGCCATAGGGTTTTGTGTCATTCAGAATACGGTTAGTTCGAGAGAAGGCCTGTACAAGGCTGTGATACTTCAGGTTCTTGTCAACATAGAGCGTGTTCAAATACTTCGAATCAAAGCCAGTCAACAGCATGTCCACCACGATGGTGATGTCGATTTTGTTCTCGTGAGGATAGTCCTGGTTAGTGTATTTCTGGTCTTTGATGCGCTTCTGAACGTCTTGGTAATAGGTATCAAACTCATCAACGGAATGGCTGGTACCAAACTGCACGTTGTAGTCGTTGATAATGGACTTCAGTGCTGCCTTTTTCTGGTCGGGTTCCTTCTCGTTGTCCAAGCGTTCCTGCTGGAGGTCTTCCTGAATCTGCATGATATCACGATTGCCTTCGGCAGGTGGGGTGAACACACAGGCGATATTTAATAGCTCGTATGTTTTATCCTCAGATTGCTTATCTGCCTGCATCTGCTTGAACAGGTGGTAATATTCAATAGCCTCGTTGATAGAACCTGTGGCAAAGAGGGCATTGAAACGCCGCTCGTTAGTTGCGTGGTCGTGTTTTTGAAGTATTGTCCTCACGATGGCTTGCTTTTTCACAATTCCCATAGCGCTGACATCGTCGTCGCCAGGCTTGAAGTAGTCCACGTGGAAACGTAGCACGTTTCTGTCGTCGATAGCGTGGGTGATGGTGTAGGCGTGCAGTAACTTTTGGAAGACATCATCGGTAGTTTTGTAACGAGCCTCCTCTCCGTTAATTTGGGTGTAGGCTGCGTTCTGCTCAAAGATAGGAGTCCCGGTGAAACCGAACAGTTGGGAATTTGGGAAGAATTCCTTGATGGCTTTGTGGTTTTCACCGAACTGGGAACGGTGGCACTCATCGAATATGAACACCATCCGCATATCGCGAATGGGCAAGAGCCGTTCTTTGTAGTTGCGACGGTTCTGGGGGTCTAAAGCAATGCCCAGCTTTTGAATAGTAGTGACGATAATCTTGTCGGAATAATCCTCTGACAACATTCTCCGCACAAGTGCATCGGTATTGGTGTTTTCCTCGACGCAACCTTCTTGAAACCTGTTGAACTCCTCACGTGTCTGTCGGTCAAGGTCTTTGCGGTCCACTACAAACAGACACTTGTCTATTTCGGGGTTGTCTTTCAATAATATCGATGCCTTGAATGACGTAAGGGTTTTGCCACTGCCTGTTGTATGCCATATATAGCCGTTACCGCTGTTTTCCTTGATGCGCTCCATAATGGCCTTTACGGCATATATCTGGTATGGGCGCATCATCAAAATTTTCTGCTCGCTGGCCACCAGCACCATATAACGGCTAATCATCTCGCCCAATTTGCATTTGGACAAGAACGCTTCCCTAAAATCGTCAAGATTGGTTATCTTCTTGTTTTCTGCGTCGGCCCACTGATAGACTGGCAGATAATTCTCGGCAGCATTGAAATTAAAGTGAGCTTTGTTGTTATTGGCAAAGTAATACGTGTTTGTTTGATTGCTGACAACAAACATCTGCATAAAGCAGAGCAGCGAATTGGTATAGCCATTGCCAACGTCATTCTTGTAGTCGACAATCTGCTGCATAGCACGACGAGGGCTGACGTCAAGCGTTTTCAATTCAATCTGTACGAGAGGCAAACCATTAATAAGCAGGATAACATCATACCGATGTGAACTATATCGAGTGTTCATCCGTAACTGATGAATAACCTCATAGTCATTTTTGCACCAGTCCTTGATATTGACTAATGTGTACTGAAGAGGTGTGCCGTCTTCGCGCATGAAAGTATTTCGTTCACGCAACTTTTTAGAGGATACATAGACATCTGAATTGGTTAATTCCTCCATCAATCGGGTAAACTCCGCATCCGTCAGATGAACCTTATTCAATGCCTGAAATTTCTCTCTGAAATTGCGCTCAAGACTTGCTCTATCGTGAATATCATCACGATAGATGTACTTTTGTTCAGTACAGAGTCTTTCAATGAATCTATTTTCTATGTTCTTTTCCAAATGGTAAACATTATATGTTACAATCTGCAAAGATACGACTTTTTTTTCAATCAGAGCCGTTTAGGGGCTGTTTTTAACACACAAACTGATGCGGACAATTATTTTGAATGTGTTATGGTGTTGGTTAGGCAATGTGTTGTCTGTTGCCGGGCTGCTGCCCGACCGATGCTGTCTTGCTCGTTAGTCCTCAGTTCTCCCATCGTTCTCCCATCGTTCTCCCATCACAAAAGGAGAACTGATGGTATAAGGATACATCGTATGATGAAGACGGAGCGGGGAAAGCGGGCGGGAAGGACATCAGAAACAGGTTGATGCCCCGATAGGTGAAGGAGCCGATAGCGTACGGACTGCGACGAAGCCAAGGGGGTTACATGGCTACAGGTTCCTCATGGATGAGCATTGGGCTGGACCAATAACTGGAGTCGGAGACCACCTTTGCGATGTTGTCGTTTTCCATGCTGATGCGGATGCCGAGGAAGGGGCTGCCCTCATACAAGTATTCGTGCGCTGGAAGGAGGCTGTCGCCCGACTCGATAAACTCGCATCCTATCCAGCCATACTTGTCCACCGCTGTGTCGCATATATAGCGGTAGTCACATGGGCCGCCCACCCGGTAGTCGAACTGAATCACTGTGTCACCAATCCACTTCACCAACAAGAGATAATTGCGTGTGCTATCCCTGTAGAACCTGTCCCATTGGACAGAGTCATCCGGTTTATCCATCTCGGCAATACCCTGCTCCCCGTTGGCGGAATTCATATTGCAGGCGACCGGCAACATGGACCCCGCCAAGACTGTCAAAAGAAAAAAGAGTTTGTGTTTCATATATTGATGTTCCAAAAATCATGCAAAGATACACATTATTCCCGACACCGCCGGAGTTGACTCCCCTTTTTGTTCGACGAAAGCGCTTTATTATCACATTATCGATTGTACTACAACGCGATAAACCATTTTTCATAGGGTCTGTTGATAACTCATTTCATGATATAAAAAAAGTATTGTGTACTTTAGCAGTCTGAAAGAAAAATGCGTCATCGCAGTAATCATTTGTTATTGTCAAACTTACAAAGAAAAACACCTATGCAGTCCGACATGTTTTTAGATTTTGGTAGTGATAATCAACACATTAGACCAAAGACGTATACTCAGTACAAGCCCGACGAGATTATGAAATCGTCTATTGAATACTTTGGAGGAGACGAACTTGCGGCCAATGTGTGGATGAATAAATATGCCCTGCGCGACGAAGACAAAATCTATGAATTGAACCCCGACATGATGCACCATCGCTTGGCGTCGGAGTTTGCCCGCATAGAGAACAACTACCCCAACCCCATGTCGGAGGAGACCATCTATGAATTGCTGAAAGATTTCCGCTATGTCATTCCTCAGGGGAGTCCCATGTCGGGCATAGGCAACAACTTCCAGGTAGTGTCGCTGTCGAACTGTTTTGTGATTGGCAATAGCGGGAGCAGCGACTCGTATGGCGGCATTATGAAGATAGACCAGGAGCAGGTGCAGCTGATGAAACGGCGCGGCGGTGTGGGTCATGACTTGACACATATCCGTCCCAGCGGAAGCCCCGTGAAGAACAGCGCATTGACTTCGACGGGCATTGTGCCTTTCATGGAGCGTTACAGCAACACCACCCGAGAGGTGGCCCAAGGCGGCCGTCGCGGTGCCTTGATGCTGAGCATTAGCATCAAGCACCCCAATGCAGAGCAGTTTATCGATGCCAAGCTGGAGCAAGGGAAGATTACGGGTGCCAATGTGAGCGTTAAAATCACCGACGAATTCATGCGTTGCGTGCGCGACGGGAAGCCCTTTGTGCAGCAATACCCTGTCGACTCGTCCAAGCCTATGGTACGCCAGGAAATCGATGCCCGCAAGCTTTGGAACAAGATTATCCACAATGCATGGGCTTCGGCAGAGCCAGGCGTGCTGTTCTGGGACACCATTCTGCGCGAGAGTGTGCCCGACTGCTATGCCGATTTTGGCTACCGCACCGTCTCCACCAATCCCTGTGGAGAGATTCCGCTGTGCCCATACGACAGCTGCCGTCTGATAGCTGTAAACCTGTACAGTTATGTCGACAACCCCTTCACCCCTGAAGCTACTTTCAATTTCGACAAGTTCCGCGATCATATAACCAAAGCCCAGCGTCTGATGGACGACCTCATCGACCTTGAGTTAGAGAAGGTGAACAAGATTTTGGCCAAGATAGACAGCGACCCCGAGAGCGACGACATCAAGAGTGTGGAACGCAACCTGTGGCTTAACATCAAGATGAAGTGCCTGGAAGGCCGCAGAACCGGTTTGGGCATTACCGCTGAGGGCGACATGCTTGCCGCCATGGGGCTGCGCTACGGGAGCGACGAGGCGACAGAGTTTGCCGTGAAGGTGCAGCGTACTTTGGCCTGCGCGGCTTACGGCTCGTCGGTGACCATGGCCAAAGAGCGTGGCAGTTTCCCCCTCTACGACGCCAACCGCGAAAAGTTGAATCCTTTCATCCAACGTCTGGCCGAAGCCGACCCGAAACTTTACGCCGAGATGGTGCAGAACGGACGCCGCAACATCGCCCTGCTTACCATTGCCCCTACAGGCACCGTGAGCATCTGCACACAGACCACATCGGGTATCGAACCCGTGTTCTTGGTGAGCTATAAACGCCGCAAGAAAATCAACCCCAACGACAAAGACTCCTCGAAACACAAAGTGGTCAAAGACGAAAACGGCGACTACTTTGAGGAATACAACGTGCTGCATCCCAAATTTATCGTATGGCTGAAGTTGAAAGGGTACAGCATGGAACAGATCGACAAAATGGACGACAAAGAAATAGATCGTCTCATAGCCCAATCGCCATACCACAAAGCCACCTCGGCCGACATCGACTGGGTGAACAAAGTGAAGATGCAGGGAGCCATACAGAAATGGGTGGATCACTCCATCAGCGTCACCGTCAACATCCCGAAGGAGACTTCGGAAGAAATAGTAAGCACAATCTATCAGACGGCATGGGAGTCGGGTTGCAAGGGATGCACCATCTATCGCGACGGATCGCGCCACGGCGTACTTGTGTCGAAAAGCGAGAGCAAGAACTGCAATGACAACGAGTTTAACGAAAACAAGGCACCCAAACGTCCCAAGAAACTGGAAGCCGAGGTGGTTCGTTTCAAGAACGAGAAGGAGGACTGGATTGCCGTGGTGGGCATGTACGAACATCGTCCATATGAAATCTTTACTGGTCGTGCAGAGAACTTCGTCCTGCCCAAATGGGTGGAGAAAGGATGGGTGATACGTGTCAAAGAAAAAGGAGACGAGCACGCCCGCTATGACTTCCAATTCCTTGACCAAGACGGCTACCACGTAACTATGGAAGGTCTGTCGCGCATGTTCAAGAAAGAGTACTGGAATTATGCCAAGCTCATCAGCGGAATCCTGCGACACGGTATGCCCATACCCAATGTGGTAGACCTGATTGGCAAATTGAACTTTGATGTGGACAGCATCACCACATGGTCCAACGGTGTGGCCCGTGCCCTGAAACGCTACATCAAAGACGGCACCGAGACCGGCGAGACCTGTCCCGACTGCGGAGGGAAAATCATCTACACCGGCGGCTGCAAGAGCTGTCCGAACTGCGGATGGTCGAAATGCAGTTAACCGTCCACCTTAAATTGCACAAAAAACCTATCCAAACGGCTGATTGAAACGGGATAAAAAGCAAACAACAACACACTCTTTCGAACAGAAAAAAGTGACAAGCAAACAGTACGTAGAACCGTACAACAACAATTGGAAACCAATACTTTATTGACATTTTTGATATCACCGGAAAAGCCTCCCCCACGGGAGGCTTTTTTTAGGGGATAAAAATCAATCTGTTCAAATAAAAAAAAAGTTGTACTTTTGCATGGCATTTTTATATATAATGAATAGCTCCATGCAATACAAAAAACGACAACTCACAATCAGATTATCCGCGCTCCTGATACTTTTGCTGCCCGCCTTCCTTTTTGCCCAACAGGTGGTAGTAATGCCTCATCTTGGCACAGACACTCTCACTATCAACCGACAGAACTGCTACACCATATTGGATCCCGGCGGATATTCAAACTACTCCAACAACGAGAACTCCTGGCTATATATTTATTCCACGTCGGGCAGTTTCATGTTACGGTTGAATTATGAAACCAGCGCAACCGACGACTGCAGCGACTATTTTGACATTTACAGTACGGCCGACAGCAATTCATGGCCCTCACGCTACTGTGGGTCGTCATCGAACGGTATGTGGTGGAGCGGCGACACAAGCTCGCTGATTCATTTCCGTTCCAACACTCATGCCTCGTTCAGAGGATATGAGATACAGGTCATCTTCCCGAACACCATCTACAACTGGGCTTCGCAGGCTGTGGACGACAGCACCATTACCCTGACTTGGGATGACAATCTGCCCGAGGCCACGGGATGGACAATCACTTATTTCTGCGACGAAGATTCTCTCCACACCGTGACCAGCAACACCAAATCGGTTACCATCACAGGACTGCGCAACAACACATACTATGCCTATTACATTGAAAACAACGCCACTGCCTGCATGGAGACCGCTCGTCAATACTTCATTGTGAGCCATCCCGACAACCAATTATACACCCATCCTGACGGCAGCCATTTCGACCTTACCAGCGGAACATGCTACACCATCAACGCCACTTCCGGTCCCGGTAATAACAATCTGCCTACAGGATGGATTAGCACTAACCTTACAACACCCGACCACGTAGGATTCTATGCCGACGGGTGGAGTTCCAGCTACTATTTTTCCGCCGATTGGAGCGCCAACTATGGTTTCGGAAGCAATGCCTCATTCTGGGACGACAACCGACGCCATCACCACAAGTTTTATTTCCCATTGGGTTCGGCCACATTGACTCATGCCGAAAACACCAAATTCCAATACCGTCTGATTTGGGAGAACAACCATATTATCGTTCCCACTGTCACCAACGTTACACCTACTTCGGCCACAATACAGTGGACCGACACATCGGCTTCCACCCAGTGGACTGTCCGCTATTCATCCACCGAGGATCATTGGATTTCACGCACCGTCGCCTCCACCAACATCACACTTAACGGCCTTGAACCAGGCACCCAATATGTCTACACCATCCAAGGCAACATCACTGACTCATGCATCACCCCCTACCGCCATGCCTTTTTCACCAACGGCCTTACCGACACGCTTGTCATGCCTTACCGCAACACCGACACCACCATACTACAACCCGGCAGTTGCTATACCATTGTAGATGCCGGAGGCGGTTCGAACAACTATTTCCATTCCGACTTCTCCGCCTACACCCTCCGTACTGCCAATGGGCGTGGATTCCGGCTGAAAGGATGGCTCAATATCCTTCCTCCCGACCGCCTGTTCATCTACTATGACGGTTATTGGCACAGCTACGACAATGACAACAGCGATTTTGAGGTCTTCTGTTCGGATGGTTTCTGCACCATTGGCTTCACCTCTGACCCAGAGGAAAATGGATTAGGTTTCGCTTTCGACATCATCCAGATGGACACCACCATCACCAACCTTCAGTCCTCGTCAGTAACCACGAATAGTGCTACCGTATCGTGGACCGACCCGACACCCTCCAGTTTCGGATGGCAGGTACACTACGGCAATGACGAAGACAATATCCAAACACTCAATGTCACCACCCCATCTGCCACCCTCACCGGCCTCACCCCTGGCACACAATACATCTACTACATCACACGTCAGGGAGCGGGCTCAACCTGCCAATATTCCGACCGTCGCGCATTTATCACCCAAGGCGGCGACAACAACACCATTATCATGCCCTATCGTGGCATTGACACCTTGGTCTATACCCCGGGCAACTGCTATACCATTCTCGACCCCGGTGGCGAGGAACACGACTATTTCAACTACGATACCAGCCAGATAATCATCACCTCAACCAATGGAAGTGATTTCTTCATTACCGGAGAGTTCGACTACGAAAGCCTTTACGACGTACAGAACAACGGCTACGACGGCGAGGATGTTCTCCGTACCGGTGTCAACCCCTCCAACGACCACGACTTCAACAACGAACTTAACGGTTACTGGACATGGTACAATGGCAGCCGTTTCCGTATCCAGAGCGAGAACGGATTCCTCCGCCTACGTTGGAGCACCAATGGAAAGACCCATCGCAAAGGATTCCATATCCGAATAGACCAGGACAACCAAGATTTCGACGAGGTGCAAATCGCCCACGTGAAAAGCACCAGCGCCGAAATCCGCTGGACCGACAACAGTGGCCATACCGGACCATGGTATATCAGCTACTCTGACGGCAATGTATGGAATTCGGTTCAAACCAGCACGTCCCACATCAATCTAACTGGCCTCCAACCTTTGACCAACTATATTTTCCACATCAGCCGTGCTCCTATTACCAACAATTGTAACCTACAAACCCATTCCTTCACCACACTGGGTGCCAACGATATTGTCATGACACCCCACTCGCGTGACACCGTCTGGATTACTCCCGGCGAATGCTATACCGTCTACGACCCCGGTGGAATGGGCGATTACTATTCCAGCGATACCTCCACCTTGGTTATCCGCTCCACCACGGGCTTGGGTTTCCATCTCTACGGCTATGCCGGTGTGAGCGATCTTCTCTCCTTCAACGAAGACGGCTCCGATGGTAACCAATATTGGTGGCATATAGACAATTGGTATCCCAACGGAATCGCCTATATCACACTCAAAACCAACGAGGCCATCAACAGTTCCGGTTTTGCATTCCGCATCACCTTCTACCCCACACTCACTTCGCTTGACACCCTCTGGCAAACAGACACCTCTATGGCCATCACATGGCAGGACACCTCCGTAGCCAATCAATGGACCATCACTTACGGCACACATATCGACTCCCTCCGCACCATCACCACCACAACCAACCAAGCCACCTTGACAGGTCTGCAGCGCAACACACAATGCTACATCCAAATCGAAAGCAACTTCAGCGCAGGCAACTGCATCATCCCATCCATCTACGGCATACGCATGCCCCACGACCCCAATATCTTGATTACACAATACCACAACACACTTCTTGGAATCATTGGCCGGCACTCCCTTGTCGAAGGCATCGCCGACATCATACCTGTCGACGGATGCGTACACATCTACGACAACGGCGGCTTCAATCCACCCTTCCCCGGTTGCACAATGGACCACGACTTCCAATCCGCCGACGGCCGTGGCATCTCCATCCAAGGCAACTACAACATCGGCTATAGCTATCTCGAAATCTCAAGCAACACCACCACCTCTCAATTCGGTGGTATCGGAAACGCTTTTGTCTCGTCGGACAATGGCTACCTTTGCTTCTATGCAGTCACCTCTGACAACACCTTCGACAATGGTGAAGGATTTGACTTTGAAGTGTTGATGAACTACTCCATCCACCAAATCACCCCTACCTCCGTTACCTGTACCACAGCCCACCTCACATGGGTCGACACTTCAGGAGCCACCCAATGGTGGATAGCCTACGGTGAAGACGAGGACAATCTCGACACTGTCACTACCACCACGCGCAGCTATGACTTCAACAACCTCGTTCCCGACCGCCAATACGTCTGCTATTTTTGGAGCAACGAAACCCTTCCCGACTGCAAAGCCCCTGTTAAACAGTGCTTCCTCACTCCCTGCGACACCTCCATCATCATTATGCCCTACAATCAGGAGTACTCTCGCACCCTCAATATCAACGAATGCTATACCATCCAAGATTTGGGAGGCCCCAACAACTATCACCACAACAGCAACCAGACCCTCCACATCCACTCCAACACCGGCGACCCCATCATACTCAAAGGCAAAGTACACATTCGCGGCAACGACCGTCTCACCATCTACGACGAAGGCTCTTGGGAATGGTATATTTGGGACTGGAGCGGTGACGACGACAATTTCGAACTCCACTCCACCACTGGCAACCTCTGCATCCAGTTTATCAGCAACGGCGACAATCGCAATGCCTCAGGCTTCGAATTCAAAGTCCTCTTCAACACAATCGGCAATATACGCACCGACCTCATGACCGACTCCACATGCCGCATCCGCTGGGACGACAACAGCTCAGCCGACCACTGGACTTTCTGGTACGGCTCCGACCAAAAACACATGGACTCCATATCCACCGACACAAAAGTTGTCCACTTAGACAGCCTTATCGATGGCACCCACTACTTTGTCTTCATCACCAACAACGCCATTGAATGCATTGACACCACCTGGTTTGAATTCTGTGCCGGAGGCGACAACTGCATCGACTTCGCCAACCTCTACTCCTGCCATACCCGCTGCCGATACGGTGATATCAACTACCCCGACGCCTATGAGGGAATCATTGACTACGGCCCCGACAACATCTACTCGCGCCACACTGTCATGCTCGACACCACTTATTTCGACCCCCGCACAGGTAATCAGTTGCGTACCATTCCGTCTGGACACAGCTACTCCGTCCGCCTTGGCAACTGGAACTATGGCGGTGAAAACGAAAGCATCACCTACGAATATATTGTCGACACCTCCACATCCGACATACTACTTCTACGCTATGCCGCCGTACTCGAAAACCCTGGCCACCAGCCCGAAGACCAACCCCGCTTCAAATTCTCCATCGTCGACGAATACGACAACCCCATCAACACCGCATGCTATTCGGCCGACTTCGTATCCTCCGACCAACTCAACTGGAACTCCTACCTCTACGACACCTGTACCGTCCTGTGGAAAGACTGGACAGCTGTAGGCATTGACCTCGAACCCCTGCAAGGCCAACGCATCTTTGTCAAACTCACCACCTACGACTGCGCACAAACAGGCCATTTCGGCTATGCCTACTTCACCCTCGAATGCGACCAAAAATACATCAAAGCAGGCTCGTGCGGTGACGTGGACTCAAACAACTTCACCGCCCCTGAAGGTTTCCGTTACCAATGGTACAACGTCGACAGTGCCAATGTTATCCTCGACACCACACGCTACTTCTCCAGTTCACAACCCGGCACCTACCACTGCCGAGCCTCCTTCGTAGGCAACACCGAAACCAACTGCTACTTTGAGAAAACAGCAGTTGTGGGCAACATTTTCCCCTTTGCCAATTTCTCCTATAGCTTTGTCGACACTATCGACTGTCGCGTAAAAGTCCGCTTCCAGAACCTCAGCTGTGCTGCCACCGACCCCGCCCTCACCAATCTCACACCTATGGAGTGCGACTCCTACATCTGGGAATTCGGCGACGGCGACACCAGCTACGCACGCCATCCCTACCACATCTTCGAACCTGGTTATTTCAACGTCCGCCTCAAAGCCTCCTTAGGACAAGGCCTCTGCTACAACGACACCGTTATCCGCATCCTTATCCCATCCCCCTGCATCCACTACGACACAATCTACCCCTCCATCTGCCAAGGCGACACCTTCCGTCTGGCCGACTCAGCCTTCCTCACCTCTGGCCAATACATAGTACGGCAAGTATTTGCTCCCGACAGCATTAAAGAAACGCTTGTCTACCTCACCGTACACCCCATATACAACTTCAATCTTACCGACACCCTCTGTACCAACCATGAGTACAACCGCTACGGCATACACATCCCCTCCGGCTCCGCCCCCAACACTACCCAGTACTTGCAAAGCTCTTTCCAGACCGTCCACTCATGCGACAGCATCTACAACATCACCCTTGTTACCAAGCCAGTCTTCGAAACCAACGCCATTGCCGATGCTTGCGACGACCAAGGCTACAGACTCTTCGACACCACAGTCTACGAATCTGGCATCTATATCGACAGCCTCCTTACCACCGATAGATGCGACAGCGTAGTCAACCTCACACTTACCGTCCATCCCTCCTACCATACCTACACCTCCGACACCACCTGCGACGGTGCCACCTATCACTTCCACGACACCCTTATCTTCACCGCCGGATTCCACACCTACACATACCATACCTCGGCGGGCTGCGACAGCTCCTTCCACCTCATACTCACACTCTACCCACGCTACGAATTTCACGACTCCGCGACCCTTTGTCCGCGGCAACCCTACTACTACAACGGCCAAACCTACTACGCCCCCTTCACCATCTACGACTCCTACCAAACCGTCAACAACTGCGACAGCATCTACATCATCGAACTCCACACCAACGACTCCCTCTTCAAACCCCGCTGGGAAATTTCAGAAGACTCACTCCATTGGGTAGCCCTGGCCGACACCCTTTGGGAAGGTTGTTCCCCCTACACCCTCTACTTCCGCAACCTCTCCACCCACACCAACAGCAGCTCTTGGGACTTTGGCGACAGCACCTCCCTCACCCAAGGAGCCAGCCCGTATGACACCAACGCCTTCTTCTCACACACCTACACCACCGGCCACTACTTCTTCTCGCTCAGTGTCATCGACACTATCGGCTGCACCGACACCCTCACTAATCCATCCGGTGTCCATGTCATACCCACTCCCACTGCCAATTTCTTCTGGGACACCACCCAACCCTCCGAACTCCATCCCTGGACCACTTTCCACAACATCTCCATCCCCCTCGACTCCACCTGCACATCACTCTGGCTGTTCGAAAAACAACCCCTCACGCCCGACGACCTTGACTCCTCCAACGTCACCCATCCCGCCTACCGCTGGGACACCACCGATGTCGAATTACCGGCATCCTACGAAGTCTGGCTCATCCTCACCAAAGAGAACATTGGCATCACGGGCAACTCCATCTACTGTGCCGACACCCTGCTCGACACCGTCACCATTGTCCCATCCTCACTGCAATTCCCCAACGTCGTCACACCCAACAACGACGGCTACAACGACCTCTTCCGCATCGGAAACCTAATTGAATACAACCGCTACCCCTACAACAACCTCTCCATCTACGACCGTTGGGGCCACCTTGTATTCCAAGTCAACAACATCAGCCAAGAAGACCACTTCTGGGATCCCAACAGCACCAACACCCCCGACGGCACTTATTACTACCGTTTCGTCGGACAAGGAAGCGACGGCTCGGTGCAACGCAACGGCGTCATCGAAATACTCCGAAAACCTTGACCCGTCAACTGCAAAGAATGACATTCTAAAGAGGGGGCGGAAAACACAACGTTTTCCGCCCCTTCTCTTCATAAACCCCAATCGGTTATTAGGCACTATCCAGATATCGTCCCGACACATTTCAACCCAAATTGGTCGTTAGGTTTTATGCCAGAGTGG
>DBXQ01000005.1:9648-9931 GCA_002309955.1 Bacteroidales bacterium UBA1208 | reverse complement strand
CTAATGACCGATTTGGGTTCAAACCAACTTGCGTACACCGAATCGGCTTATAAATACGATTCTTGTTTTTACCATTGCAGGGCGTGACTTGTATACCCAAAGTGTTGCCATTGGGCTATATTTGTTATGCATTTTCAGGGCGATTCATAGAAGTCCCCTTTAGTTATTCCGGCTTCCCATTGTCAATACATAACAAAAACGATGCCACCACTACTGTCATCCCCTTTCGAGACATGCCCTTTTCCTCGAGTCTCCCTCAACCTGCACCCAAGTCCCTTTCGCA
>DBXQ01000005.1:0-9609 GCA_002309955.1 Bacteroidales bacterium UBA1208 | reverse complement strand
TGAGGACTAAGGAGCGAAGGAAGAGCAGCCGAGCCCATATCGGTCATCAAGATGGAAAAGAGGATATGACGGTCATTATCAGTCTTTCCATTCTGCATGTTTCCGTTTTGCCCTTGAACCCAAATCGGTCGTTAGGTTTTATGCCAGAGTGGTATTTGTTTCGAGAAGATTGTCGGCGAAACCAGCGAAGACGTAGCGGGCTACATCGAGATGGTTTTGTCGGCAAGATTCCGAAAGAAATGCCGCTATGGCATGAAAAGGAGGTTACTGTCGACAATTTATGTCTTTTCCGTCCTAATGACCGATTTGGGTTGAAGTCCACTGCAGGAAGTCTGCTCAGCCTAATGACTGATTTGGGTAGAACAACCGAATAACAGCCATCACTGTGCCATCCGACAGACAGGCATCGGGCTGAGAACAACCCATGAGTGGAAGCCCGACAACCCCATCGGAAAGGCAGTTTAGCTGACCATGGGACAAAAAAAAGAGGAGCACCTCTGGGGCGCTCCTCTCGGATGGATGTGGCGGCAAAGAAACCGCCAAAGCTATACTACGGGTGGTTAACGAACCACAAGTTTGCGAACCATGTTGATGTTGTCGCCCACAATGCGGACAAAATAGGCTCCTTGAGCCAGCCCCTGGACGGTCATCTGCTTGGTACAATCAGCAGAGCAGGTCAACTCGTCGGAGGCAACGGTACGGCCATTCATGTCAACCACGCTGATTTTGACAGTGCCGATAGCACCACCGACAGTGATGGTAGTCTCAGTGGAGGCAGGATTGGGGTAGATGGTACACGACACTGTGCCCTCTACACTACCGATGCCGATATGGGGAAGTGTACGGAAAGTGATGACTTGAGACCAGTAGCTATGCACTTCGTCGGAACAGATAGAGCGGACATACACATCGTATTCTGTCTCAGGTTCAAGTCCGGTGAGCGTGACAGCAGACTCGTTGGCAGTTATCGTGGTGCCAGTGCCTTCGTCGAATCCGTTGTAGCCGTATGTTACATCCCATGAGGTGGCATCGCCCTGAGGTGTCCAGTTGACAACAGCACTGACGTCGGTCACATCGGAGACTGCCACATTGCTTACAATCTGGCATGCAGAGGTGCTGAAGGAAATCATTTCGCACCAGTCGCTATAAGTGGTGGCTGAACATGCGGCACGCACACGTACATTGTAGCTCATATCAGCATAGAGACCGACGATGGTAGCACTATTGCTATAGACGGTGTCGTACATCTGGAAAGCGCTGTTGAACACATTGACGACATAAGCCAATGCGTGGTTGGTGACATCGGCGTTCCATGTGAAGGTGGCACTCTGGAAATCGTAATCCGTGATGGCCAAACCTTCGGGTACATAGCACACCAAGGTGTCGGTGATACAGTTGGAGGTAGTCCAGAAGGAGAGTGAGGTGTCGCTGCAAATACTGCGAATGCGATAAGTGTATTGTGTGGTGGGTTCGAGACCTGAGAAGGTGAAGGTGTGGGCACTGACACGTGTGGGTTCAGGCCAAGCGCTGGATGAGGAAGGTTTGATGGCAACATCGAAACTGCTGGCGGGGCTTGTCCAAGTGACAGTCACCGAAGTAGAGCCGACATTGGCATTGGCAATAGTGGGACGAGTGCAGGTCTCGGAACCGTAGACAACGATGCTGTCGAGCAGGATGCCCAAACCGAAACCAGAGTGAGCCATGAAGGCCACTTGATAGGTGGAGCATGTGTTGGGCAGCATGATGGTGTCGACCTGCCAATGGTCGATATTATTGTTCCACGAAGCCAGATAGTGCCATGCTGAGTCGGGGCTGGTGCGATAGAGGACTGCAAGTGTGTCTTGGTCGGCGCCCCAAGCGGGCTGTGCATGATAGAAAGTCATCATGACATCATCATCACTTTCAATGTTGAGTACGGGGGTGATGAGATAAGTGGTGTAGTTGTTGTAGCTGTTGCAGGTGAAACGGGCATTGTATTGTCCGGTAGCGGCACCCGACATACCACCGTAGGCATTACCACCGCGACCCGTGGTCCAAGCCACCGTGCCACGTGAGAAGTACTGATCCCAGCAAGCTATACCATTTTCGAAGTCCTCGACCCAGGGGAACTCAGTAATGACGCTGTCGCAACCAGTGAGACAGGTGGTCATGGCCATGAAGCCTGTGTCGTTGCCGCTGCAAATGGGTCGGACATAGATGTCGTAGGATGTGGTGGAGGCAAGACCTGCGAGAGTGACGGAGGTGGTAGTTGCCGTGGTGGTGGTACCCATGCCTGAGGTGAAACCACTAACACCGTATTCCACTATCCATGAAGTGGCTGCACCAGCCGACCAACTGACATCAATGGTGTGGGCATTGGTGGCTGTTGCAACAAGGTTCTCGGGAGCAGGACAGGTGAGAAGGTCGAATGAAAGATTGTCGATGGCAGCAGCAGGGTTGGAGCCAAAGTGATTGTCGTTGGTCCACACAATGGTAAGATAGTAGTTGCCAGCGGGAACGTTGACGGAGTTGTCTTCATGCTGCCATGTATTGCGCAGGTTCTTCTTGCCACCGTCGAGGGGGATCCAGCCGGTAGGCAGGGTGTTGCTGTAGCGGTTGATGGCTGTGAAGGCATTGGAGAAGTCGTATTCCTCGGGGACAAGGGCGATACGCATAAGGTCATAGCTGCCCTCGCCTTGGCAACGCCAGTCGTAGCTGATAACGTAGGAGCTGTCGTAGGGTACTTGCAAGTAGGTCATGGCAAAGGAAATGGACTGGTCGGTGATTGTGTAGGCGTTGGAAACACCGTTGTCGTTGGTGACATACATGCTTCTGCTACCTCCATGATTGACAGCCGAACCTGTGTACCAAGTGTTAGAACCAGAACGCTGATAGACGGAGAAGACATTGGTTGAATCTTCAAAGTTGTTAAGATAAGGTAAGTAATGTGGGTCGGAGCCCAAAGTGGAGGCGGAGGCGGTAGCGTAGTCGCTCATGCCGACAGAGCAGTTAGCATAGACCCATACATAATAGTTTGTGAGACCGGTGAGACCAGTGAAGGTGTAATGGGTAGCAGTGGTGGTGCCGGTGAAGATTGCCGAAGCGGGATTATTGACTGTGCCTATTTTGACAGTATAGTTGCCACGAGCAGCGGTGTCGGTCCAAGAGATGGAGAGACGCGACATGCCGATAGTGTCGAAAACGACATTGGTGACAGAGTCGCAGGGGTTGGGAACATGGATATAGAAGTCGTCGAGGAAGACTGTGTAGCTGCTACCAGTGGCACGGAAAGCGATACGGTTGCCGGTGCCGTTATAATGGATGCGCAAATAATAGGGATTGTATGTGAAGTAGCCCGAGTAGTCGAGTTCGATGGTATCGAGAACCACGAAGACTGAATCGTTCTCCCAGACACCCAATTCGAATGCATTGGGGGCATTGGAGCTATTGCTTGCAGCATAGAAACTGACCTCAAGGCCGTCGATGGTGTCGATGGCAGGAAGGGTGAAAATCTCGGTCTGACCATTGTTGCTTTCCATCTCGAAATAGATATTGCCACTATAGGCATTGTAGGAATAGTTATAGCACGAGGGGAAGTTGCCGGAGCCGCTATTGCCAACCATGGGCACCCGCCAGCAGTTGGGGATGTCGCCAGTGGAATAGCTCTCGAAATTCTCGACCAAGGGCAGGGTGCTGCGACTCATCACATCGCAAGCAGTGCGAGCCGATACCGAGCTGTAAGGCACTTCGGTAGTGGTGGCGCAGAGGCTACCCACGCGGAAGGCATAGGAGGTATTGGCAAAGAGACCGGTAATGGTGTAAGTGTTAGCGGAAGTATTGGCCACAGCCACAGTCCATGTGGTGTCGACAACAGCACGATACTCTACTATCCAAGCCGTCTCGTTGAGGCCAGGCACCCAGTTGAGCGTGACGCTGCTGGAGGTTATTGCAGCTGCCGTGACACTGGGAGGCACACAACTGGCATCTCCACAAGGAGCCACGAAAATTACATTGGGACGAGTGGAGGTTGCAGTGAGCGAAAGGCTATTTGACGAGGGGTTATAATTAGTTCCGTCACCATAGGCGTAGATTGTACGACCTGCCTGACCAGAGGTGGCTTGCCAGTTAGAGGTACTGGAGTAGGAGCCTGTGTTGTCGTCAATGGTGAGAACAAGATTGGTGTTCACATTGGGACGAATCCAAGGAGAGGCAAAGGTGAATGTGTTCCATCCTTGATGTACAGTATAACTGCCTGAATAAACCATCTTGGTGCTGTCCATGGCGATGTAGTCACTGCTGCTGTTGAGGGCAGTTCGGGAAGTGGTGTCAAGATAGATGTCGACACTGCGGGTATCGTTAGGTCCATCGGATTGATAGAATTTGATGCCAAAGATGGTATCGGTCAAAGCAGCCATCTCGAGGTTGTCAAACAGAATCTGGCAGATAGTGTAATTGTAGTAGGTGTTGATGGGGTAGTAGCTTGCATTAGCGGTGCCTTCGCCTATTTGAATATTGCCACCGACGTAGCATGTGGTGGTAAAGAGGGTTCCTTCTGGGTTACTGACTTCGGTGGCGGAGCAGATAGCCGTGACGGTGACGTAGTAGGTGGTGGTCTGTGTGAGGCCAGCAATTTGGTAGCTGCGAACAGTGTCGGCCACGGTGTATGAGGTTGAAGAAGCCAAAGCGGTGTCGGTGACAGTGATGGTGAAGCCCTGTGGAGTGATGGCTGTGCCATATTCCCAACTAACAATGGCCGAGGATCCAGCAACATTGCTCACCTCGACATCATAGACGGGGTTGCAGGAGGAAAGGGGCTCGCAGCTGACAGAGAGTTCGTAGCCCGAAGAGGTATAATAGTCGCTATAGCCATTGGATGTGAATTTAATGGTCACCGCACCTTCGAGCGAGACGACATTGAGGGTGTCCTGACCGGTATAGGTGCCCAGTACACGTCCAGTAGTGCCTACTCCCTCGTAAAGGGTGAGTTCGCCATAGGTGGCAGAGGTTGAATAGGTGTGGTAGCTGCCACGGATGCGAACGGTCTGGGTGTTATCGTTGGGATAGACCACCAAAATGGAGTTCTGGGTGTAGGCGTAGTTACCATCTAAACCACCGTTGTCAACAATGGTTCCACCACACATATAGACGGTGTCGCTGGTGTTGGCAGTCATCACATAGAGATTGGGGCGGGCTGTGTAGGGTCCCTGCCAATAGCTGCTCTCGCCCGAGCAGAGGGTGCGGACATAAAAGTCGTAGGTAATGTTATCCTGAAGACCCGTAATAGTGGCCGAGGGGACAGTGACAATAACCGTATTGTTGACAACTGTGTCAGGATTGAACCCAACAGGGCCGTAGACTACTTCCCACGATGTACCAAGGGTGTCGGTCCATGCCAGGCTCATCTGGCCTGAAGCGGTGCCGGTGGAGACCAGATTCTCGGGATAGGCACACATGTTAACTTCGCGGATAGTGATGTCGTCGATATAGACATAGCTGTAGCCACCAGAAAGTTTGCGGTAGACAACAAATCCGGTATCTTCAGTATTGAGATGGCTGAAGGAAGCGGTATACTCAGTCCAGGCGGTGGTCATAGTGAAAGTATCAACCCACACGGTATTGGTGGTCACAGAGTCAAGATTGGTGACATAGCCAACAGCCACACGCATACCGGTATTGCTGGATTCACGAGCCCAAAATTTGGTTTCGATAGTGTTGATGGGCTGTTCGATACGAGGCGAGGCGATGGAGATGTGGGTGTTGTAGTTGTAATGATATAGTCCGTAGCCGCTGCGTCCGGCACTGGTGTTGACGGAGGGATAGCTGCCAGAGGATTCGGTGATGCGCCAGCAAGAGGGGAACTCCCCACCATAACTGTCGAAATCCTCAACCAAGGGCAGATGGGTGGTACCGCAGGTAGTGCGGAAACTGAAGTAGGTGCAGTTGCTGGTATCGCCTGC
This sequence comes from Bacteroidales bacterium UBA1208, assembly GCA_002309955.1. Classification (GTDB taxonomy): domain Bacteria; phylum Bacteroidota; class Bacteroidia; order Bacteroidales; family P3; genus Colimorpha. The sequence goes on along the minus strand of DBXQ01000005.1, from coordinate 3,673 downwards.
CGAGCAGATGTTGTAGAGGCGACCAGAGTAATAGGTGTTGGGCAACAGACCGGTGATTGTATATACCGTGTCGGTGCTATTGTACCAAGAGTTGTCCTGCTCGACATACAGCGCATAGTAACTGCTATGCGATGCAGCATCCCAACGGAGCGAAGCATTGTTGGAATCGACGTTCTCGACCACGGGAGTACCTGGCATGGCCACACAGGTGGGTGCCAACGACACCTCGATGTCGTCGATATATATCGAACTGTAGTCGCCGGAATAAGAGGCCTTACGAATAATAATATAACCGTTGGAGGCGGGAGCATGCTCGAACTGGTAAAGATACTCAGTGTAATCGGTGTTCAACTGAATAGTGTCAACATATACTGCATTGGCCACTGAATCAAGACTGGTGGTGTATCCCACTGCAAGTTCAGAAGTGTAGTAGGACGAGGATTTCCTTGCCCAGAATTTGATTTGCAGCAGATTGAGGTCGGTATAGATAAGCGGTGTGGCAAACGACTGGTACATACTGGTACCGTACATGTACATGCAGCGGCCAGTGCGTCCATAACTGGAGTTCACATAAGGGTAAGAGCCTGTCGACTCGGTCAGATTCCAGCAAGCGGGGAAACTGCTGCTATACTCGAAATCCTCGACCAAAGGCAGGACAGTCATGCCGCAGGCAGTGCGGAAACTGAAGGGAACAGCCTCGCTGGTATCGGTGCCGTCGCAGGTGTTGTAGACATAACCGCTGTAGGTTGTATTAGGATTTAAGCCATTGAAGGAATAGCTGTTGGTAGAAGAATAGTACCAAGAGCTGTCATTGTTCATATAAATGAAGTAGCCAGCCGATACAGAGGGAGCACCCCATGTCAGGTTGGCGCTGTTGGAATCGACCGTGGCGCTCGGGGTGCCGGGCATATAGGCACAGGTGGGCGCAGTGGAGACGGTCAGGTCGTCAAGGAACAGGGTCATCTGTCCCGTGCCGCTTTTATATGCACGGAAAGCAATGCGGTGACCAGAACCCGAGTATTCAACCAGATACACCCTGTAGTGATAGTAGGACGACGAGCTGAACGAACCGGCATTGGTCAGCGTCACCGTATCCACGGGGACAAAGACACTGTCCTCCATCACACCCACCTCGAACAGTGTAGGTGCATAGGAAGCGATGGTAGAGGCATAGAAATCCACCATCAGATTGCTGGGGTCGGCAAACTCACAGGTCGCCGCCGTCAGCGTGCGGACACTCGAACCCGACGAGAACTCAAATTCATAGTACACATTGCCGTTGCGGGCATTGCCCGACCAGTTGTAGGCACAGGGGAAAGTGGCAAGGCTGGTGGTGACACTCTCGTATGCCACCCAACCTGTGGGTTGGTCGCCAGTGGAGAGCCCCTCAAAACCGGTGGTATAGGGAACCGACTGATAGGATTGACCCCATGTCGCCATTGGCAGCACCACGGCTGCTAACAACATGATTCTTTTTAAAATATTATTCATGATAATCTCTTTCTAATTAACGTTATTGGACATAGAATTTTCTGATGGTGTCGATCTTGTCGTTATAGATGCGGACTATATAAGTGCCTTCGGCAAGACCATCCACATCAAGAACCATCTCGCAATCGGCCGGACAGTCGTTAGTGAAAGTCTGCAATGTGCGGCCATCAACACTGATGACAGATACATTGACTCGGCCTTCAATTCCGCTGACAGCAATGGTAGTAGTAGTAGTGGCAGGATTGGGGTAAATCTTCACCTGCATATCATCCACTGACTCTATACCCTCCGGCTGAGAACCCTGAAGAGTAGTAAATGTGACGGATTTAAACTCGCTGGTGCGACCCTCTTCACACAAGGTGCGGACTTTGGCAGTATAGGCAGTGGCCGAATCGAGACCTGTGATAGTCACATGGGCGGTACCCGAAACAGGAAGAACACCCATCTCATCCCCCATCTCAAAACCCACTAATCCATAATACACTTCCCATTCATCCGTAGAATTGGTTCCTGCTGTCCAGTTAATCTGGGCATCATGGACACCAGGAGTGGCAACCACATTGTTGACAGGATAGCATTGACTTGTGGTAATCATAATCGTATCAGTCCATTCAGAGGTATTGGAAGCATCACACATGGAACGCACACACACACGATAGTTCGTGCCGTGGTGCAGACCCGTCACCGTATAGGAGTTCGTGTTGGCAGTGAAAGTACGGTCATATGTGCTGTTGAACAGATGCAATTCCCATGAAGTGGCAGAACCGCTTGTATTCCATTGGAAGGTGGCAGTGGTATTGCCTATATCAGTCGATACCAAATCCTGCGGCATGCGGCAACGGACAGTATCAGTGGTGAAATAGACAGTGTCAGACCAATCAGAATAGCCATTTGATGCAAGCGAGCAATCCTGTCGCACACGAGCCATATAGGCAGTGTTAGGAGCGAAAATTGTAGGGGTGCAGCTGCGTCCGGTTACCGGAATGGTAGTCCATGCCGTGTCGGAAACACGTTTATAATCCAGATCGCAATGTCCCGAACTATACTGTCTCCAGTTGAACGTGGCCGAGTGGTCTGTCACATAATCCACAATGAAACCTTCGGGAGTCATGCAGTGATCATTGAAATTAAACACCAAACTATCGATGGCCAAGAAATTGATTCCCGACGAAAGAAGAGGCTTTGTGAGAAAACAGAAATAGCGGCCCGTATCAGTATATCCCGAGAAATCAACAGTGAAACGAGCCATTGTATCGGGCGAACAATAGGGAATGGCCAGCACTGTGTCCAACGGGGTGAAATTGCCCACCGGATTGGTCGGATTCTTACAGATACCGATAATCAAATCCGAATTCAACGAAGCATCGTTGCGTGACTTTCCTGCACTGAAAGTAACCTGCAAATGGCTCACTGGCAGTGTGGTGTCAAAAGGATTCTGCAACACAGCCCATGTCTCACCGGTGCTGTACAGGTCGAGGATACAGGTCAAATACCCCCCATTGATGTTATACGAACCGATAGAAGGCTCGTTCGTCCCTTGGAAATGCCAACAGAATGGCTCCGTAGGGGGAGTCGTGTTGTGGGGGTACGCTTGGAAGTCCTCCCACCAAGGCAGGAAATTGATGGGCTCACAGGGCTTATCCTGCGCGCCAACCGATAACGGCCATACCATTATAGCCGCAATCATTGCTAAAAAAAGTACTTTTCTTCTCATAATAAAAACATTAATAAATACTATAATCCTAATAAAATATTCAAATACAGGTATCTAATACAAAACACTCGCCAAATTACATTACTTTCTACAATGCAAAGATAGTTATTTTTCTCGAATAACAGGAAAAAGTAAGATTACTCAAAAAAGGGGGATTCCATCAAGAATATATATACAAATAAAAGAGGCTCATAACGAGCCTCTTTCTGTGGAGCTGGGCGGAGCTTATCCCTTGATATTCTATAGCACTGACAATCATTTTTGTCCAAAATCACCTCGACCCATAAGGTCTCAGATTTTGATATCCGGTTGTCTCTTTCATATACTGAATTCCATTTCCATTCTCTTTTTCCTGCTCTCCGAGATTCCACCTATCTTGGACACTTTCCGGAGAGTATTGACGGAGGTTCCCGTGAGTTTTCTCACGTTGGCCAGACTGTACCCTTTACGGAGCAGACGGAGTTCCTC
>DBXQ01000090.1 GCA_002309955.1 Bacteroidales bacterium UBA1208 | reverse complement strand
CTCAGCTGGAGCAAGAAAATCAAACATCCCGCCGAGTTCACCAAGATTGGCGACAGCATCGAAGTCGTCGTTCTCGAGGTCGATGCCGAAAACCGTCGTCTCAGCCTCGGCCACAAACAGCTCGAAGAGAATCCTTGGGATGTCTACGAGTCTCTCTTTGGTGTAGGCACCATCCATCAGGGCACCATCTCCAGCATCAACGACAAGGGTGCTACCATTGCTCTGCCTTATGGTGTTGAAGGTTTCGCTCCCATGCGTCATCTCGAAAAAGAGGACAAGTCCAAAGCTCGTCAGGGTGAAACCCTCGACTTCAAAGTCATCGAATTCTCTAAAGAAAACAAGAAAATCATCGTCTCCCACACCCGCGTCTATCAGGACAACCTCGAGGGCGAGCGTCAGAAGACCGAAAACGAGGAGGCCAAGAAAGAGCGCGCCACCAAGAAGACCGTTAAGAAAATCAACGAGACTCTTGAGAAGACCACTCTCGGTGACCTCAGCGTCCTTGCTAACCTGAAAGAAGAAATCGAAAAAGAGCAGAAAGGCGAATAATCCCCTGACTATCCTTCGGTTTCATCCGATACCCAAAGAGCCGGAACACCCTCGTGTCCCGGCTCTCTTTTTTGTACTTTTGCTGACGTGCATTCCTTTCTTGGCTGGGGATAAGACCCGCTTCCGCGCGTTGTCGTTTCCTCCCCTCATGGTGAGGGGTTATGGGTGGGCAGCGGGGGCAATGTGCGTTTCCTCTCGTCGGTGTTGATAGGAAGAGACCCACCCCTTGCCCCTCCCGGGGAGGGGACGGCTGCCGCAGTTGTGATGGGTACAAGAATTCGGTCTAATAGTCATTTTGCAGGCTGCGTCATGGTCTGAATATAGGAACAGAGGGCGTTTTGAGCGATTCAAAAGGTTTTTGCAAAAATCGGCTTGAGAAAATGCTCTAATAGTCATTTTGCAGGCTATGACATGGCGAAAAGCGAGATATTTTGTATCTTTGCAGAAATTTAAAAGGTTTGATATGCACAAAAAAATGTCCGGCCTGCGGATCACAGTTGACCAAGAAAAACGGAGTTCGAGAGGGGAAGCAACTCTATAAATGCCAAAAATGCGGTTACCAGTTTCGTCAGCCGACGGGGCCGACGGATAGCGACTTATGGGTCAGATACCTGGACGGGAAACAAACTGTGGAGGAGTTATCGCAAGCATACGGGATAAGCAGTTCCACAATCAGAAGGCGATTTTCGATGATTGTCATGAAATGGGAGCAGCCCATGCTCCACGGCAGTGGATATGTCCATGTCGATGCAGCCTACTGGGGGCGCAATTGGGGTATCCTGCTTGCGATAGACGACCTCACGGGAGCTTGAATTCATACGGCACGAGACCGTGGAGGATTACCGCACGGCAATAGCATCAATAGAGAATCGGGGATATTGTATCAAGGGCATCATCGTGGACGGAATGCGGAGCCTGTTCTCCGAGTTTGCAAGATACCCGATGCAGATGTGCCACTTCCATATGATAAGCATCATCCGCAGGTATCTCACTAAGAATCCGAGGCTCAAGGCGGCCAGGGAACTAAAGCGTGTGGTCTTCACAATCACCGGCACGGACAAGGAGTCTTTCGTCAGGGAGTACCTGAAATGGAAGTCGGACTATGCCGACTCCATCAACCGCCGCAGCGTGTCGAAGAGGACAGGCTGCAGCCATTACACTCACAAGAGGCTTCGCACGGCAATGCACAGTGTGGATTCCTATCTGCCGTACCTGTTTACGTTCCAGCGGGAGGACTGTGCAGGGATGCCTAACACAAACAACAAAATCGAGGGTACCTTCACCGACCTTAAGAAGAATCTCAATGTCCATAGCGGACTGTCCATGGAGAACCGCAAGCGGTTCATTTGTGGGTTTTTCAGGCATCGTATGCAATCTAACATGTCATAAACGGCAGACGCCCACCGACAGTCGGCGGGCGAATGTCAATATTGACTTGTCGTCATGCACAGCATTCCTATTCCTCACGGGTTGCTCCCCAGCAGAGCCCGCTATGCTTCGGAATGCGAGGCAAAAGTACTAATAGTTTTTTATCCGACCAAACGGTAATACGAAATATCAGCCTGCAATTTGACTATTAGAACAAAAACTGCAATTTTTAGCCTGCAAAATGACTATTACGCCAAGAATTCGCTGTTGTGCAGTTAAAAACAGAGGGCACCCGAAAGGTACCCTCTGTTTTTTTTGTGTGTATTATAATCTCTGGGATTAGTTCACATCGCGTACAAGGCGTACAGCATTGCCAATGTATCGATTCGGCGAATCGTAGTTTTCACCATTGCCGTTGAACCACATTCTACTATAAGGGCTCACTGTACTGCACCAATAGTATCCCATATAACTATAATTTTTTATAGTTGTGCCAGTTCTGTAGCCTGTGATAGGAATAAAGACTGCACCAAGTGCCTCTGCTTGGGCCCATTGTGCATTGGTTAAACGTTGCCAATCCCAATTATAAGAATTATAAGGGCTTTGGTTATAGGGGAAATCGTCAGGCAGAATAATCATGCCCTTGACGTTATGAACAGTGCAATTGGTATAGTGAAGATTATTTGAAACAGGTCCCGAAATGTTAAAGCCCCCTCTTGAATTAAACAGATGTTCCAATTCTGAATAAGTAAGAGTACGCCATTTGTTGGGTTGGTTGCCGCCGTTGCTTATCGCGTTTACGCCCCAGTCGTTTTCGGTGTTGCAGATGTCACCAGTTGCATAAAGGGAAGATGTATTAGCTGTTGAGGTGGGATTGTAGTTGATGCCGCTTGTGCCGTAACCGAAGAGGTCAATCCAATTGCCTTGCCCTTGATTATTTTTGAGGGTAGTCCACTGGTTCGGTGCAAAGCGCCAAATGTGGTCGGTGGTCTGGTATTGCAGATTGCCGAGAGAAAAGCGTATCTTTTTCGTAGAGGTATAGCTGCCATTTAACGCAGTGGTACCAGCCACAGAAAACTCGCCTGTGCTGAGGTGGGGGAATGGTGCATCGGGCACTACTTCACCTTCTTCGGGCAGGTCGCCGGTGACGTAGAGTTTATTGGCGGCAATGGGTACTGTGTTGTCTGTTGTCTTGGAGTATTTCAATAATGTGCGGCGGCTTTGGTCGCTGTTGGTGCCTGTGAATACATAGACATTGACGGTAAGTCCTGCCACACCAGTGGCGGGGGGCAACACGATGTAGAATGGACCGGCACTGGTGACACCTGCAGACGCATCTGAATTGGGGCCGTGGAGGCCAAGAGCGGTGCAGTCGAGGGTGACAGTGTTATCGGTAGAGTACATCTCCGAAATATTGGGCGCGGAGAGGGTAGGAGTAGTGGTGCCGGTGATGGTGGCTTTGCCCCACAGCGGTTTGTTGGAGCTGCTCACGGTGATATAGCCCACTTCCATGGGTTCGTCGAGTTCAATCTTCAGCAGGGCGCAGAGGTTGGTGAAGTTGAGTGTGGCCGGGGTTTGGCTGGCAGGACAATAGGCAGCCATAGGTGCTTCGACTATCTGGTTGCCCTGGGCGGGGTTGTCGGGATTGTCGTTGCGGTAGATCTGCACCTGCGGCAGCAGTATCTCCGGGAATCCGGTGGCCGGCGTGGTCAGTGCTTTCTCTGCAGGATAGAAGGCATAGTAGCCGCCATTGTCATCAGTGACGACGGGAACGCCATTGATGGAGGCTATTTGGTTGTTGTCCGATTGGGACACCTCCAACGTATAGTTGGTCCCGTTTATAATGAGTTCATCCTGGTCATGCCAGTTGGCATAGCGGTTGGCGTCGATATATACCTTCGAATCTTTACCCGTGTTTTGGTATGACGATATGGTGGCACGGAACGACACGGTGTCGTTGTCTTTCTTACATGATGTCAGCACGGCAGTCACCATCGTTGCCATGCAGAGGACTAATAAAATACTCTTTTTCATTGTCAATAATTTTTTGATTCTTAACCTCACAATGTTTCTCCAAAGATGTTGCCACCATTCTGGTACTGGCCTAAACCTGAACGGTCGTCGGTTTGTCCAGGAGCCAATAATCCGCGGTCGGCATTGCCTCCGAAATCGAGTTGACCTTCACCGTTCGATGCTCCCATAAGGCCAATTTCTACCTGAAACGATACCACTGTGAGTTGTGGTTTCTGGTAGGTTGTGTTCTTTTTTTGCATTTTTTTTTTTTTTTGATTATTAATAAATATTTTTAATGTTTTTTAACATTTGGTAACTGTTTTTTATCCGTCTGTGATTCCGAGAAATGTTGATAAAAATATAAAAATGAACTAATGTATTTGTTAATGATTTTTTTATATATGCATAAATATTAGTATATTATGATATTTTTGTTATTATTAATAGTATGACAAAGATACAACTAATTTTCGAATTGAAAAAAATAAAAATTGTTGCTGGCTCTTGAGCTACTGCACAAGATACCCCTTGTTAAGGGTGTGGAACCGTGATTAGATGGGTTCTATTAATGGATGGTTCTATTTAGAGGACTTCTATAAATCACCTCGAAGAGGTGAGACTTTTCATAACACCGTACAAGCCGTAAGGCGCAGTGCGGTGATTATCAACAACAAGACACCTGCGTCCCGAAGTGAAGAAGTGCCAGTGGCACTTCGATAGCGTCAGCGGAGAAGAAAAACGACAATGAAAACAAATAAATAGAACCCACATTAATGGAATGACTGCATGTCCATCAATCGTTTATACAAACCGTTGGCAGCCAGTAGTTGCTGGTGTGTTCCCTGTTCGGCAATGATGCCGTGGTCCATGACGATGATGTGGTCAGCATGGCGTATCGTTGAAAGCCGGTGGGCGATGATGATGCATGTGCGCCCTTTCATCAGGTGGTTCAGGGCTTGCTGAACGGCCAGTTCGCTTTCGGTGTCGAGGGCGCTGGTGGCCTCATCAAGAATAAGGATAGGCGGGTTTTTCAGCACCGCACGGGCTATGCTCAGCCGTTGGCGCTGGCCACCGCTGAGTGTGATTCCGCTGTCCCCGATATTGGTGTCGTAGCCCTCTTGCAGCAGGTTGATGAATTCGTCGGCATGGGCTATGGTAGCAGCCTTTTTTACATCATCAATGCTGTATTCTGTGCGGCCAAAAGCAATGTTGTTTGCCACAGTGTCGTTAAAGAGTATGCAGTCCTGCGAAACCAGTCCTATCTGGGCCCGGAGGCTGTTGATGTTCAAGTCGGTGATAGGGATGCCGTCGATGAGTATCTCTCCTTCGGTGCTGTCGTAGAATCGGGGAAGCAAATCCACAAGGGTCGTTTTTCCGGCTCCCGAGGGCCCGACTATGGCGATGGTTTTACCACAAGGGATAGTAAGGTCGATATTGCGAAGCACATAGATGGGTTCGGACTCTTGGTCGGTACGGTAGGCAAACGATACGTTGCGGTACACGATGTTTTCATGGAAACCATCAAGGTGTGGGGCTTCAGGTTTCTCGTAGATGGTCTCGTCGGCATCCATGATTTCGAAAATACGAGCTGCTGCGGCGTTGGCTTTTTGCAGATTGTTATACACTCTTACAATTGACTGCACCGGCGGGATGAGGCGGGCGAAGAGTATGATAAAGAGTATAAATACCGAGGACAGCAGCTCCCCTTGCAGCACCGCTATGCCGCCCAGAATAAGGATAAACACCAGCCCGATGGTAAGGAGCACTTCCGACAGCGGACTGCTCAGTTCGCGGCGGGTGGCCACCTGTATCATGCGGCGGGTATAGTTGCTGTTCGCTTTGTCGAATGTGTCGGCGCTCCGTCCCTCTTGGCTGAACGACTTGATGGTGCGGATGCCCGACAGCGACTCCTCCAGTACGGCAAACAAATGCCCCAGTTCCGTCTGCCCTTTCGTGGACGAACGTCGCAGGCTGCGGCCAATAATTCCGATAAGCCATACCGCCACAGGCATGATGACTAAGAAATAGAGGAACAGCCGGGGACTGATAAAGATGAGGACTGCGGCAAACACGATAATGTTCACAGGGTCTTTCCCCAACGATATGATGGAGGTGAGCACGCCCCACTCTATGTCCGACAAGTCGTTCGACATGCGGCTGATGATGTCTCCGCGCCTGCGCGAATTGAAGTAGGATACCGGCAGAATGGTTATCTTCTCATAGATGTCGTCCCGCAGCCGCATGATAATGCCGTTCCGCATAGGACTGATGACATACTGCGCTGCGTAGCGGCATAGGTTCGATAAAAACGAAAAGGCCAGATAGACCAGTGCAAAGCCCACCAGACATGACCACAAGCCATATTGTGTCTTCAAGGCAGCAAGCGAGTGGGTCATAAACAGCGACAGGTATTCTTGGCTCAAGGCAAAAGGCGGCAACGGCTCTGCAGGCTGGGAACTTCCAAAAAGCAACTCGACAAAAGGCACGATGGTGACAAACGTGAACAGATTAAAGAACACGGCCAGCATATTGAATATCAAGTTTGCCGTTATGTTCAACGGATAAAACTTGAGGTATCGGAATACGCGCCAAATGTCGTGCATGGTTCTGTATTAGGGTTTGTTGTTAGCGTGTTATTGTCGTTGCAGGGTGATGGTGGCAGGTAGGGAAATCTTTCGGTTGCGTCCGGCAGGGAGGCTGAAACTCTGTGGACGGTAGCCGGGTGCGGAAACGGTAATGGTGTTGGCCTTGTCGATGGAAAACATGATGGTGAAACAGCCTTTCGTGTCGGCATGATACACGGCTGGAACTCCAGTGCCGTGTTCCACTGTCAAGGTGGCTCGGAGGGGGCTGCCGTCGGCTGCAACTGTCACGCCACGGTGCATACTCATTTCTTCGGGACGTGCAGCGGAGTAGAGCTCAAACATCAGCACATCCTGTCCCCCCAATCGGTCAGGCCCCGATGTCCGTCCAGCATAATAGGCATGTGTCCCTTCGGGTGTAATGCCGAAAGCAATGTCGTCTTCCTCCGTGTTGATGGGTAGTCCCATGTTGATGGGTTTGGTCTGCTCTTGCTGGTCCAGGTCGATAAAATACATGTCGTATCCACCAAAGCCCTGCCAGCCGTTGGACGAGAAATAGAGGGTGTGTCCGTCAGCATGGATAAAGGGGCAGCGTTCGTTTCCCGCACTGTTCACCGCCGACCCCAGATTGGTGGGTTTACCCCACGTACCGTCGGCTTTGCGGTGGCATCGCCAAATGTCCGTGCCTCCCAAGCCCCCCTTACGGTTTGAAGCAAAATAAAGCCATTGCCCGTCAGGAGTTATCGAGGGTTGTGACTCCCAGGTGTCGGCTCCATTGACATTGTCGCCCGCGTTGACGATAGGCTGCCAGCCGTTGCTGTCGGGGCGGGTATAATAAATATCGCTGTTGTTATAGCCACGGAAACGCCGTATGACCGAGTAATACAGCTCCCCGTTGTCTGCTGTCAGTGTCACACCTCCTTCAGGGTCGCCTTGGTTGAAGGGAGCCTTCAGCAGGCGGGCGGTGCCGAAAAGACTGTCTTTCCGGTCACACTCATACAGCTGTAGCGTCTTCTGTTCCAATTCGTGCGAATAATATGAGGCACGCGATACCGATGAGGTGGTGCGTAGCAGATAGGCATGTTGGCCGTCGTGAGTGATGAAAGGCATCGTTTCGTCTTCGGCCGACGACAGCCCCGGCACCACATACGGCTCGAAAGGAGCCATATTGCGGTAGGCTTCGGCCAGGAACGACGACCAATACAGATAGTTCGACGCTTCCATGTAGATGGCATCGCTCTCGGGTGTGCCAGCGTTGTTGGCCAAATCAAAGTAGCGCTTAAAATCGGCCTCGGCTTCGTCATACTGCTCGTCGGTGTAATGGATAAGCCCCATGTAGTAATGGGCCACAGCGTTGGGGTATGAAGGATTGAGTTTCAACACCTGGGGGAAATAACGCCGTATGCCCGCAACATTGAAGTTCCGCTTCACCGCATTCAGCCCCAGATAGAAATAGATATCGGGGTTGTCGGGATAGATGGACGAGAGTTTGCGCAACTCCTCGGTCGAAGGTCTGTAGCGCCCTTTGTTATAGTCTTGCACGGCACGTTCCATCCTGCTCATATCGGCCGACGACATCTTGTAGGTTAGATGACTTTGCCCCTCTGTGGTGGATACCGTCAGGACCAGCAGTAGCAGAACGGTCAGGACCTTGCGCATGGGTTTAGAGTTTGGTGGGGTCTATATAGAAATTAGCTTCCGGCCCGTTGCAGGGCGAACCGCAGTGAAGGGCACAGTCCGAGCAAAGTGTCAGTTCGCCGTGCAGACGCTTCTTCACCATGTCCACCAGCGTATCGTGCAGGGGTTCGAACTCTATCTGTGCCAGAACCTCGTCGCAGAAGGCATAAAGCAGCAGTGTCTGTGCTGTGCGTTCGCTCACTCCACGCGAGCGGATATAAAACAATGCCTGCTCGTCCAGTTGGCCTATCGTGCTGCCGTGCGAGCATTTCACATCGTCGTTGTATATCTCGAGGAAAGGCTTTGTGTTGATAATAGCCTTGTCGGTGAGCAGTATATTGTTGTTCGACTGGTAGGCTTCAGTCTTCACGGCTCCGTCGCGCACCAGCACATGGCCGTTGAATGTTCCGCGTGCCGAGTCATCCAGAATGCCCTTGAACAGTTCGCGGCTGTGACAGTTCGGGCAGGCGTGGTCGACAAAGATGTAGTTGTCCACCTCCTGTTCCTGGTCGTTGAGGAACAGACCGTGGGCCTGCACATCGCAATGCTCGCCCATCATGCGGATTTCGCTGTGGTTGCGGATATGGCCTCCATTCAGCGTCACTGCCACCGAGCGCAGCGACGCTCCCTGCTCCATCCAGGCGTAGGTGTGGTTCAGAAGTCCTGTCGTATTATTGAGGTTCTGCATCTTGTAGAACTCCACATACGAGTTGGCTCCCACATATACTTCTGTCACATTGTTGGCAAAGGCAGGGGCATTGTCGTACGAGTCGTCGCAGTGCACCAGTGTTACATGGCTTCCGCGTCCCACCACCACCAGGTTACGCACCTGCAGGAAAAGGCCGTGGCCGGCATTGATGACCGACTGCAGCTGTATGGGCTGTTTTACATGCACCCCGTCGGGCACATAGATGAACACCCCGTCGGTATAGTGGTCAGTGTTCAATTGCAGATAGGGGTTCGGCTGCGGTGCGCATTTGCCGAAATACTGCCGCACAAATTCCGCCCGCTTGCCGCTTATTTCGCGCAGGCTGCCGCTGGTGACCCCCTGTTCGTCAACCTTCAACTCTTCGTGGCAATAGCCATTCTCCACCACCACCCGGATGGCGTCGAGATTCGGTATGTTGCAGCGGTATTCGGCCGTCTGGCGTTCGCCTTGCGACAACGTCAGGTCCTCGGTCAGCTGTGCCGCAAAATCCACATTCCGCCACACCTCGTTTTTCCTCATGCGTGGCTGTATGTCGCGGAATTCTTTCACTAATTTTTCCATAGCCAATTACTTTCCGCTTTCCAATTCTTCCTTAATCCACTCATAGCCTTTCTGCTCCAGTTCCAAGGCCAGCTCCTTGGGCCCCGTCTTCACAATGCGCCCTTCGTACAGCACATGCACAAAGTCCGGCACAATATAGTCGAGCAGACGCTGATAGTGTGTAATGACAACCGTCGCATTGTCGGGTCTGCGCAGTTTGTTCACGCCGCTTGCCACAATGCGCAGTGCGTCGATGTCTAATCCCGAGTCGGTCTCGTCGAGGATGGCCAAGGTAGGATCGAGCATCGCCATCTGGAAAATCTCGTTCTTCTTTTTCTCGCCGCCGCTGAAGCCCTCGTTCACCGAACGGTTAGCCAGTTTGGTGGTCATCTCCACCACCTTCTTCTTCTCCTCCATCATCTTCAGAAACTCCGAACCCGACAGCGGGTCGAGGCCGCGGTATTTGCGCTGCTCGTTTACAGCGGTGCGCATAAAATTGGTGATGCTCACTCCCGGTATCTCCACCGGATATTGGAACCCGAGGAAAATGCCCTCGCAGGCACGCACATCCACCGGCATGTCCAATATGTTCTTCCCTTTGTATATCACTTCGCCTTCGGTCACGGTATATTTGCTGTTTCCGGCAACGACGCCTGCCAGTGTACTCTTACCGTTTCCGTTGGGACCCATGATGGAATGCACCTCTCCCGCGTTGATTTCGAGATTCACACCTTTCAAAATCTCCCTGTCGCCAATCGAGGCATGCAAATTGCGTATAGATAATAAAGCCATATTGTGAGTTAACTATCTGATTATATTATATATTTCTTAGCGTGTTTATGTTTTGATGAATCTACAAAGATACACTTTTTTTGTAAATAATCCGCTTTCTCCCTCCATATCTTCTCCCTGTTTCTGCCGCGACTGCCCCATATGCCTGTAGTGCCGACAGGATGGACGCATCCTTGCTGTCGGCACTTTTTTCTCTGCTATTTGTCAGGAACAGATTGGTTTGATGGCTGTTCCGTAAATATTTTTCAACATCCCCTCCCGATATTCAAATATTTTTGTATCTTTGCATCGCCATTTCGGGAGAGAATCCACCTCCCCAATGCAATATAATAAACACAATATCCATGGGTTCTACAATTGTTACATTAACCACTGACTGGGGTTACACCGACTTTTTTGCAGGCAGTGTGAAAGGCAAGCTCCATTCCTACATCCCGGGGGTGCAGGTGGTGGACATCACTCATGGTATACCCAAGTTCCAGATTATCCGTGCCACTTTTGTGGTGAAGCAAAGCTGTTTCGATTTCCCTCCCGGCACCATCCACATTATCGATGTCTGCTCGTCGCAGACCACCGACCACCCCTTTGTGGTGGTGGAATGCGAAGGCCAGTATTTCATCTGTACCGACAACGGACTGCCCGCGGCCGTCCTTGGCTCCCGTCCCTACAAGGCAGTGGTCATCGATGGCATCCGTCTCGACACCTCCTCGCAGAACTTTGCCGCCCGCGACCTCTTCTGCAAGGTGGCTGCCCTCATAGCCCAAGGCACACCGATCGACGAAATGGGGTTCCCTGCCGAGTCGCTCTGCCCATCCACTCCCGTCAACACCTCCACTTTCGACAATTATATCAAAGTGCATGTGGCATACGTCGACTCTTACGGCAACTGCTACCTCAACATCACCTACGACGAATTCGAGTCGTTCCGTCAAGGGCGTCGTTTCGAACTGCAGGTGCATGAATTCCGCCTCACCAAGATTGTCCCCTCCTATGTCGAGGTCAACAGCAGCCTGCCTAAATATGCACCCCTGTTACTTACGGTTTCCTCTACGAGCCACCTCGAACTGGCTGTGGCCTATGGCAACGCCTCCGACCTTTTCAATCTGCAGACCAACGAGACCTTCGTTCTGAGATTCCTTTAGGCAATAGCCTCGCTGTCAATTATTCGCATTTTCGTTTCCTTGCCGTTGTTCCCTTTTCGATGGGTAGGTCGGGGATAGTTCTTCCATCGCTCGTTCCCCGTCACTTCCTGTCTCGTTCTCCCATCGTTATCCTTTACTAATAGGAGAACGATGGGAGAACGATGGGGGAACGAGCGATGGAATGGCGGGGAGAGGCCCCGCTTGCAGGGGGTCGTAAAGAGGTGAGGAAGAGGAGGGGAAAGAAGAAGAGTGTTGCGCAATAAAGCACAACACCCTTGAAAGGATATATAACAAATGTGGCCACGAGGGCCAAAGAGATGGATTGTCGGTTCGGCAGCGATTAGTCGCCGTTGTAGTTCTCGGCAATCATGGCTTGGATTTCAGGCGATTCGTAGCCGCGAGAGGCCAGGAAAGTGACGAGTTTGGCACGCCGTTTGGCGGTGGGCTCGCTGGGGGCATAAGTCTCCCATTTGGTTCTGGCCACATCGAGGAGGATGTTGCGGTATTCTTCGTCGGGGATTTCGGCCAACGCTTCGGTGATGTATTTGGGCGGCACCTGTTTGGAGCGGAGCTGGTAAATCACTTTTAAGCGTCCCCATTTCTGGTTGCGCAGTTTGGACGAGACGTAGGCGCGGGCGAAGCGGCGTTCGTCGATGAAGCCTTGGTCGATAAGGCGGTTTACTATTTTTGTTGAGGCGTCGGGTGTGGCACCCCAGTCGCACAGCTTCTTTCTGACAGATGTGCGGCATTGTTCTTCGTTGGCACAGTAGCGTTCAGCCCTGGCTAACAGTGACATTTCTTCTTCTGACAAATTCTGAACCATGATGCAAAAATACATTTTTTTTAAGTGCGCCCAAAAATTTAACATTATTATTTATTAACAATCTGTTAATAAATGACCTTGTTCCAACAATTAAGCATTGATGGACGGGGTTGTGCTGTGTGGGAACGGGGAAGTTTTTTTCTTCCCATTCAAAAAAAAAATCGTATCTTTGCATACTCAAATTATTGTATCGCAGATTATGGCGAAAGGAAGAATACTGTATATTAATCAGGGTGTTATGCCCTTTTCGGAAGAGTCGGAGGCGACGGTAATGAACCGTTACCTGCCTCAGTACACGCAGGAGTTGGGCCGTGAGATCAGAGTATTTGTGCCCCGTTTCACTGACATCAATGAACGCAAGCATCAATTGCATGAGGTGATTCGCTTGTCAGGCATGAACCTTATTGTGAACAACTGTGACCACCAGTTGATTATTAAAGTGGGTTCCATTCCCACGGCACGGTTGCAGGTCTATTTTATCGACAATGAGGAGTATTTTGTGAAGTACGGCAGCACTTTCGACGACAAAGGGGTGCTGAAACCCACCAACGACGAGCGTATTCTCTTCTTTGGTCGCGGAGCTCTCGAAGCAGTCCGCAAACTTGCATGGCAGCCTCATCTGATTCATTTCTCGGGATGGTTCAGCTGCATGGTGCCGTTCTATCTGCGTCGTATCAACAAGGAGAATGCTTTCTTTTCGGGTACACGTACGGTGTTGTCGCTTGATACCGAGACGTTTAAAGGTAAGTTTGCCGAGGAGATGGAAAAGAAGATGCGTGCTGACGGTGCCACGGCCAAGGATTTGCGTTTGTATCAGGATCTGGATTACATCACGCTGATGAAGGCTGCCATCACCTATGCCAACGGCATTGTTATCTCTTCGCCCAATGTGAATCCGGAATTGGTCCAGTTTGCCAAGGAGAACAAGCGTCATGTGCTGGATTATATGCCCGACAGGACTGAGTTCTTCGCCAAAATCAACAAGATGTACGAGACGCTGTGTGGCAGCGCCATCAATAATTGAATCATGCTGTTGGCTGAGATGGGTTGAAACTGGATTGGCCAACGATTCGCGTTATACTGTATTTTAAAACTTTGATTGAATCATATGTCTCTTAAAAAACTTGTTTTCCCGTTGTGTATGCTTGTGTTGCTGTGGCTTCCCATGGCATGCACGGAAGATCCTACCGACATAGGGGTGGATTTGCAAGACCCCTTTACGCTTTTTGATGGCACACGCGACACGGTTTTTGTCACTGCCGGAACTATCTATGACGATTCATTGTGGACTGCTGGCTATGAATATGGCATTTTCGGTGATTATCAGGATCCGCTGTTCGGCTCGACGCAGGCGGTGGTTTATTCTCAGATTGCCGTGGCTGGAGCCAACGGTATCAGTCTGACCGACGAGGTGACGATTGATTCGGTGGTGATGACGCTGGTTGTTGATACGCTCTATCCGGCTGTTCCCGATTCGACACCGGTGCCGCTGCATATCACCATCCGCCAGTTGGCAGAGCCGTTGTTGGATACGTCCTACCATGTAAACCTCTCGACGCAAAGCCTTCCCGAGAGCGATGTCTGTTTCTTTGATGACGATGTGACTTTCTATGCCGATAGCTTGAATCTGCGCATGCGGGAGGATATCTATCCGGTGCTGAAACAGCAATGCTCGACTGAGGATTTCCTTAAAAGAGTAAAAGGTTTCAGTCTGCGGTTGGCAGACCGTTCGAACAAGATGGTGACAGTGGATTTCGCAGCCAGCGAGACCCGCCTGACGCTGTTCTATCATACCGACAATGCCGACTCGATGAGGTATGTGTTTACCATCAACAAGGAGACTGGCCACAGCATGTATTTCAACCACGACTATTCCGGCACGGCGATAGAGTCGATAGCCAACCATACTGCCGATTCGGTGGAGGGGAGCAACATGCTCTATTTGGAGCCGTTGGGAGGCACCCGCGTACGCTTGAATATGCAGCCGTTCCTGAACCACTTCAGGGAACAGCATCCATGGGCCGTGGTACATTATGCCGAGCTGCTGTTGCCCGTCAACAATCAGGCCGACACGCAGAGACCTGTGCGCATTCTGGCCAATAAGCGGCTTGCCGACGGCACCTTGACTATGGTGACGGATGTTAATTTCGTCAGTAATCCTTATACTTATGCCGGATTTGACGGGTATTTCCATAAGGATAAAGGTTATTACCGTTTGCGCGTCACACGCCATTTGCAGGAGTTGCTGCGCACGGGCAGAGACTATGGCATGGACCTCTATATCGACGCCCGCCGTTCGTCGGCGTTCCGCACGGTGTTGAACGGTACTGCTACCGACAATCCGGTGCGTGTAGTGTTTGTGTATTCAGAAAAATCGATTAACCAATAACAGACTGTGAAGCGTTCCGCTCCTGTCTCAACAAAAAGAACATACCGCTATGAAAAGAACATTCATCATTGCTATTATGAGCTTCTGCGCCTTGACTGCCACGGCTCAAATCCATTATGAAGAGGCTTATCGCACACACCCTGACCAGATGTATGTGTCGGGTACGCTGAATGACGACAGCGTACATATCGGCAATTGGACTTGGTGGCATCCCAACGGACAGGTGTTCCGCCAAGGGAAGTATGACAACCAGGGTCATAAAACCGGTGTGTGGCGCACGTTTTATAACGACGGTACTAAGCATGAGGAGATGGTGATGAGCGGAAGCGGGACAAGTCGCACATGGTATGCCAACGGCAAGAAGCAGAGCGAAGTGAAGGTGGTGGACGGGAAGAAGGAAGGCCTGTTTGTGTCGTGGTATGAAAACGGCCAGCAGAAGGACGAGGTGCCTTATGTTGACGGGGTACGCGAAGGCAAGACCCGCGAGTGGCATGAGAACGGCAAGTTGAAGTTCGAAGGAACATATGTGGACGATGAGCTGGAGGGCATGGCCACATGGTGGACGCCTACAGGCATGAAAGACCAAGAGGGACAGTTAGTGCATGGCGAGCAGGAGGGTGAATGGATTTTCTATTGGCGAACCAACGGCAAGGTGGGTATCCGCGGACATTATTCGGCCGGTGATGAAACCGGTGTATGGACATACTACTACGAGACCGGAGAGAAGTGGCGCGAAGGAAAATACAGTAAAGGCTTTAAGCAAGGGTTGTGGACCACTTGGTATGAGAGTGGCCAGAAGCTGCACGAAGGCCAGTATGTGAACGATAAGGAAGAGGGCACTTGGACGGCTTGGTATGAGGACGGCAAAGTGGACTACACCGGCAGTTTCCACAATGGTTTGAAGGAAGGCTTGTGGCGTGGTGTGTATGATGACGGCAGTGTGCGCTATGAGATGAACTATCACGAAGATTTGCAGCATGGCAGGACTGTTCGTTATCATCCCAACGGCAAGGTGGAGATATCGGAGAATTATGTCAATGGCGAGCGTCATGGCAAGTATGAGCGTTTCAATACCGCCGGTACCCCTGAGGAGATTGGCACTTTTGTGCACGGTAAGAAGGAAGGAAAATGGGTGTGGTATGACAAATATGGCAGAGAGGGTGTTGTAGCCGAATTTAAAGGCGGCCAGATGGTCTCAATGCAGGACAATACCGCCAAGAAAGAGCAGAAACGCTAAGACAATGACTTTTGGTGAGAAGGGGACAGAGGCAAGGGTGACATGGATGGACTGCAGGCTGCTGCTGGGTTCGAAATCACCCCGCCGTCGTGAGTTGTTGGGACAGTTAGGGTTGCCGTACCGCATTGTGGATATTGATGTGGAGGAGACTCTTCCCCGGCAAGTGGTTGCCAGTAAGGTGGCCGAGAAGCTGTCGCGCAAGAAGGCGGAAGGCTATGCCGGGGTATTGGCTGATGACGAGGTTTTGGTGACGGCCGACACGGTGGTGGTGCATGAAGAGGTGGTGCTGGGTAAACCGCACAGCCGGGAGGAGGCTGTGGATATGCTCTGTGCGTTGTCGGGAAAGACCCATCAGGTGTATACGGGTGTCACCCTGCGCGGCAGCAAGAGTATGGTCAGTTTTACTGAACGAACCGATGTGGTGTTCCGAACGCTGAAGAAGGAGGAGATAAACTATTATGTAGAGGTTTATAAGCCTTTCGACAAGGCCGGAGCCTACGGCATACAGGAATGGATAGGCATGGTGGGGATTGAGCGCATAGAAGGCTGTTTCTATAACGTGATGGGATTGCCTGTGGCAAGGTTGTACAGTGAATTGAGACATTTGGTGGGTGACATGGCATAAGAATCGGCCACAGAACGCTTTATTTGTCAAAATAGCTCTTCCCTGTAAAGGGAGATCTTTATAGAGGGTTCTATTTATTTGGTTTTGTGTCGCGTTCCTATCGGGACGCATTCCGATACGCTATAGAATCACTGCATTGTGCCTACGGCTTGTACGGTGTTATTCATATCTCACCCTTTCGGGGTGATTTATAGAAGTCTCCTTATGTCTTTTTTGTTTATGGAGATTCCTGGCTTGACGGGGCTTCGGGGTTTCGTAGTTGTGGCTTCGGAAGGGAGGCGGTCTGTCAGAGGGTTTTGTATTTTCTGCTGTTGGGCAAGGGGGGAATGAGCAACCCCTGCAGGAAGCAGTGTGTGGCTGTTCTCTGCAGGGGTTGAAGGGGATAGTATTCCCAGAAATATTTTTTTGTGTCGGGTTTGCTTTTGCGATTCGGCAAAAGCGAGGGGTTGTTAACGCAACAGGGTGATGGTGCCTTTCTGTGTGACGATGTCCTCGGTGCCGGGACGGCGGTACTGGATGATATAGACGTAGGAGCCTTGGGGGCATTTGATGCCGCTTTCAGTGTTGCCGTTCCATTTGAAGTGGAGGTCGTCGGAGGAGTAGACAAGTCGTCCCTGACGGTCGTAGATGAAGACGGA
>DBXQ01000031.1:8584-8727 GCA_002309955.1 Bacteroidales bacterium UBA1208 | reverse complement strand
AACGCCAACGTGGAACCCGTTTTCTTTGCCTACCCCGCCATCGCCCGTATTGACGAGATTGTGGCTGGTGTTACTGCTAAGAAACCCATCTATGATTTTATCGCCAAAGAGGATGGTTTCGGCCACCGCTTCTGGGTCATCGA
>DBXQ01000031.1:4607-8552 GCA_002309955.1 Bacteroidales bacterium UBA1208 | reverse complement strand
GTTCCCGCCATGTACATCGCCGACGGTCACCACCGTAGTGCTGCCGCCGCTCTCGTTGGACAGGAGAAGAAAGAGCAGAACCCCAAACACACTGGCAAGGAAGAGTACAACTACTTCATGACTGTCATCTTCCCCGACAATCAGCTGAATGTTATTGACTACAACCGTGTTGTCAAGGATCTCAATGGTCTCAGCAAGGAGCAGTTCATTGCCGCTGTTGGCGAGAGCTACGATCTGCAGGACATGGGCACCGAAATCTACAAGCCCGCCAAACTGCACGAGCATAGCATGTACCTTGACGGTCACTGGTACAAGATGACTGCCAAGCCCGGCACCTACAATGACAATGACCCCATTGGCGTGCTCGATGTCACCATCCTCTCCAATCTCGTCCTCGACAAGGTTCTCGGCATTAAAGATCTCCGCACCGACAAGCGCATCGACTTCGTTGGTGGCATCCGTGGTCTTGGTGAGCTGAAACGCCGTGTTGACAATGGTGAGATGAAGGTCGCCTTCGCTCTCTATCCTGTGAGCATGAAGCAGATTATTGACATTGCCGACACTGGCAATATCATGCCCCCGAAGACCACATGGTTCGAGCCCAAGCTCCGCTCTGGCCTCGTGATTCACGAACTCTGTTAGTCAATTTTGAATTGAGAAGATGTTGATAAGTTGATAAGTTAATATGGCACAAGTCGTATAAATTTATCAACTTATCAATGTTTTAATGATTCCCGACAGGTCTCAATTTTCAATAATTATTTGTTCTCAATATTCAACAATATTCAACAATCCTATGAAAAAAACAATAACCCTTATTGCAACCGTGCTGCTTATAGCGGGAACCTGTTTTTCACAAAATCACATCCTCCGCACTTTTGAAGGGAAAAAAATCCCTGCCAAGCACGTCTAATCAATTCCCCTAACCACCTAACACACTGCCAATCCTTTTGGCGTAAAAAGTATAGGCGACACCATCACCAGCTTCCCTTGGACCGAAGACTTCGAAGACTCTATTTCGGGATATACTTTTATCGATTACGACAACGACGGATTCAACTGGTGGTTAGGAGCAAACGAGGAATACGCCCATTCGGGCGAGACAATGGCTGTTTCTGTATCATTCGATACCGATGAAGGAGACTTGACCCCTGACAACTGGATGATACTGCCCACATTCGTAATCCCCATCGACTCCACAAATCTGGTCCTCTCTTGGTATGAAGGGGTACCATCTAATTTTTTTACCGAATACTATAGTGTCTATGTGGATACCACCGGACGTACTGTTGCAGACTTTCTTGCCACCACCCCCGTTTTTTCAGACTCCACAACAGGCGGTTGGGTAAAGAAATCCGTCGACTTTAGCAGCTATGCGGGAAAAACCGTTAACATCGCCTTCCGTCACCACAACGTCACTGGCGAGTATTACCTGTTCATCGACGACATCAGCCTCAGCAATATCGAAATACCCAATTTGACCCTTCGGAGCCCGCGTACTGTCCGTGTGGGCGACACCGTCGTATATACCGCTCTTATCGATGCTCCATGCACATTATCATGGGCTATCTCTGCCGACTATAGCCTCGAAGCAGGCAACACCATGACTGCAGTATGGAACACCGCAGGAACATACAGCGTGATAGCTACAGCAACCAATGTCAGCGGTTCAGTCAGCGACACCTTCACTGTCGAAGTTATCAATTGCGAGCCCATAAGCACATTCCCCTTTGTCGAGAACTTCGAGACCGGAATTCCCTGTTGGAAAATGGTTTGTGCCGACCCCGACAACCCCAACGACTTTGGTATCGTAGAAACCGATGATGCTATTGAAGGAAACAGCATGTTCAAATTTTCCAGCTGGGAAAGGGCCGACAACTACAACCAATACCTCATCACCCCTGAACTGCAATTACCCGCGAACAGCGATTTCATGATAAAATTCTACTACTATTCCGAACACCGGGACGAGGCTTTCAAAGTCCTGGTTTCGACAACCGACGACAACATCGACTCCTTTACCGAAGTGCTGTGTGATTACGAAGGAGTCACAGCCTCAGAGCCCTGTGAGGTCTCCGTTGCTCTGCCAAATAACACCAAATACATTTGCATCAACTATTATACAGATTATAATTACAGCCTTTATATCGACCAACTGAGTATTGAACCTCTTAGCGTACCTAACGTAACCCTCGACGGTCCCACCGAAATAGGCACCGGCAACGAAGCCACCTTTATTGCCACCAGCAGCCTTGCCGAGAGCTATGCCTGGACTGTCGATGGCACCCCTGTCTCCGAAACCGGCGCAATCCTCACCCACGCCTTCACCACCGCCACCCAACACACCGTCTCCGTAACCGCTATCAACCACATCGGAACCAGCGAACCTGCCACCATCACAGTCAACGTCTTTAGCTGCGATGGCATCACCCTCCCCTACGCCCCCGACTTCACCGAAGGTCTGCACTGTTGGACCAACACAAGTCTGGAAGAAGAGGGGCTGGGATGGTTCACCTGCCAGGAAGCCTTCGAGAGCAACCCCATCGGACAAGTCCTTTCCATGTCGGCATTCTCTTTTTGGGGCATGATGTTCGACGAGACCGTCGACAACTGGCTCAAAAGCCCCCTCATTGCCATGCCTGCAGGCGTAAACGGCATGATTAGCTGGAAAGTCCTGCCCTATGCAACCGACTATCCAAACGACCACTATGGAGTGTATGTCATCGACCAAAATGACGAGTCCACCCTGCTGTTTGAGGAGACGCTCACAGCTGCCATCACCGACTTCGAGCAGCGCACTGCTGCCATCCCCTCTTCCGTCACCGGCAACTTCCGCATCGCCTTCCGCCACTACGACAACCCCGGCGACGGCTATGCAATCATCATCGACAGCATCCAGATTGTCGAAACCGTTGGCATCGACAATGTCGAAAACAACACAGTCAACATCTATCCCACCCCCGCCAACAGCATCCTGAACATCACGGGCAACGGCATCCGCAACATACAGATGTTCGATGCCTCAGGACGTTTGATGTTGGAAAGCACCACTGGTGGCAGATATGACATCGGCAACTTTGCCAACGGCGTTTATATTGTCCGTGTGACAACCGACAACGGAATAAGCACCAAGAAAGTGGTGAAACACTAAGCCTGTCACTCAGACTGAACACTTAACCCTTCAAAAACTCGCCAGCATAACGTTGGCGAGTTTTTTTTCAAAAAAGTTGTCATGTAAGATAAAATGTGTATTTTTGCAATCCAAAAGAAACACAATGGAAATGAAAAAGACAAGGACCTTATCAATGCTCGCCGTCATCATCCTTCTCGGTGCGAGCGTAATCAGTTGCAAACAAAAAGGAATGGAAAACCTCGAAGAGTCGCAGGCCGAAACAACCACCGACACGAATCCCATGATGGAACAGGACCATGACGAGTTTCTGGCAGCTATCGAAGCCTACCTAATGACAATTGGCAGACAGTATGCTCCGGGCGAAGTATGCATTCCGAGCTACACCGTCGTAGCCATCAACGATAGCGACACCAACTACACTCGTGCATGGGGCGACTGGTGGGTGTTCAACTACAACATCGTGGGCGACACACTCAAGTGCGTCTCCGGAGGCAACCATCCCGGCCTGATGTACCTGAAGCAGAACAACACACATGAATGGTTTGTGTCCTCCTTCGACCAAGTGGAAGACGGCTCACGCAACCTTCCCAGTGCCAAGCGCATCTTCGGCGAATACTATGATACATTCCACAAGATAAACAGCGACCAGCATCACCGCGACTCCGTACGCCTCACACAGGTGGCATATTACGTACAGAAACACAACCTCCCCGTCACCATGCTCCAAGACTACGGCTGGCCCGCCGTCGAACTGCCCCTAAACCAATAGCCCCATGACAACAATCCTACTGCTGGCACTCCTTGCCGTCGTC
>DBXQ01000031.1:0-4536 GCA_002309955.1 Bacteroidales bacterium UBA1208 | reverse complement strand
CGCGTCTACGACATGGATAAAGAGCAACTGAAAAAAGCCATTGATAGCTTCTCCGACATCAGCGAAAACGAGGGAATCACCTCCATCACCCCTGAAGGCGACAACCAATTCCGCCTCACCTTCAACCCATCTCTGGACTACATCGGAATGTGCTACTGGGTCAATTCCCTCACCTACTCCGACGAGAGCGTACAACGTCGCTTCCTTGTCCGCGGCTGGTACCCCTTCGGCGAGGTACAATTAAACGGTGAACTCCAACCCTTCTGCAATCAGACCGTGATGATATACGTTGACAAAGACGACACCGAACACGACAATGTCTCTTTCGTCACTCCCGACGGCAAGCACTACCTACAGCCCTTCTCCATCGGCAACAACTTGAAGCCCCTCGACAGCGGAAATGAGAAATATATACCCATGAATGAATAATAATGTGTTAACTCGTGAACGTGCTAATACTTGAATGCTTAAGGGAACTTCTATAAATCACCTCGGAGAGGTGAGACCTTTAATAACACGGTACAAGCCGAAGGCGCTGTGCCGTGACAATCAGTAACTATGGTAAAGCGTCCCGAAAGGACGCGACAGTGAAAACGAATTAATAGAACCAACCTTTATAAATTGAAAATTGGAAAATGAAATGAAAGTGAAAAGAAGGTGTTAACGTGTAAATCGATTAACGAATTAACGAAATAACGAAATAACGCATTCAAAGTTCTCAATTCTCAATTCACCAAGTTCTCAATTTTCAAGCAATCAAAGACAATCAATCATTATGAAACGCCATATACACCCGTTCCCATTCCTACTTGTCGTCACATTGTTCTGCCTTCTTACGGGCTGCACCAAAGAACCTATTCCCACCCCCGACAACCACGACGATGAAGCTTACATCACCGACTCGGTGCACTACGCATCCGACCACATGATGGCCTACAACTTCGTCTATCCCTCCACCGACCCTGACGGCAACCCAGTCATGCTCTCCGGCACCATCACCCTCGGCGACAGCATCACACGCCAACGCCCCGCAAAAGGTCTCTCCCTATACAGCCACTTCACCATCTATCGCGCCGACCAATGTCCATCACATGGCGAACTCAGCATCCAGAAAGTCATGGCTCGCAGTCCCCTCATCACCATCTCCCCCGACTACTATGGCTTCGGCATCACCGAGTCCAAGCCACAGGCCTATTGCATCTCTGCCGCCAATGCCCAGAGCAGCGTCGATGCACTCATTACCGCCCGCAAACTGCTCACCGCATTAGGCTACAAATGGGACGACCATCTTCAACATCGGCTACTCGCAAGGTGGACAGACTGCCATGGGCATCGTTCGACTCGTTGCCGAACACTACCCTGACATCCATTTTGACTACACCCTTGCCGGTGCAGGACCATACGACCTCCCCGCCACTTATCGACAATTCCAGTCCAACTCCCTCTTCGACATGCCCAGCACCGTTATCAGCGTTCTGTTGGCCTACAACGAGTTCTGCCACATCAACATCCCCCACTCAAATATTTTCATCGAACCTCTGCTGAGCCACATCAATGAATGGATTCTGAGCAAACAATACACACGCCAAGAAATCGATGCACTCATCAATTCCCATTCCTTGGCCGACTATCTCACCCCCGCCATGCTCAATCTTGAATCCGACCTCTCCCAACGCTTCATATCTGCAATGGAGACCGACAACCTCTGCAAAGGGTGGACACCTCGCAGCAACGAACCCATCTACCTCTTCCACAACACGCAGGACATCACGGTCCCGGCCGTCAACACCACCAATCTCTATAACTACCTCACATCACAAGGTGCCACCAACATCACGCTCGACATCGACGATTACGGCAGCTCCGACGTACTCCCCGCCCACGAAACAGGTGCCATCTACTTCATGATGCACTCCGTCCAAACCATCGCCGACATCCTCGGCATCGAACCCTGGAGCATACTCTGAATCACTCCGTCATTCCATACCAAAGAAGCCCCGCCACCAACAACGGGACTTCTTTATTGATTATGCACACAAATCATAGTTTTAATTGCCAATTAAAACTTCCTTTAATTAGTAATTAAAACATAATGATAACACTTAACAAAAGATTAAATACCTCAACAACTAAACCACACATGAGTAGAAGAACTCTATATATCAAAGCAAATCTTCTTGGCCCTGTAGTGGATAATGCCCCGAGCAATTACCTTCATCATTTTGTCTTTAAGAATATAAAAATAGTGCTATTTCTTGTATTTATATATATAAATTTTTGCTATTTTTTTATATTATAAAATATAATTTGTATATTTGCAAATTGAAATCAAAAACAACAATCATTATGGAAGATATTGAAATTCGTTCACTTATAGATAACTATCATCGTAAGATTAATAAAATATCGCTTCGATTCAAGAGGTATTTATACAATCAAATTAACTGGGATGTCAGAATAATAGGTATAAAAGGGGCTCGGGGTGTCGGCAAAACCACATTGATGCTACAACATATATTAGAGAATTATAAAGATATTGACCAAGTTATTTATGTCTCATTGGATGACTTTTGGTTTTCCAATCATTCTTTGTTTGACTTAATCGACTGGGCATATCAGCATGGCTTGCATAGGATTTATCTTGACGAAGTTCACCGATATGCACAATGGCAACTTGCCTTGAAGAACATATACGACAATTATCCTGATGTCAACATTGTTTACACTGGAAGTTCCTTACTCTCTATCGACTATGCAGTTGCAGACCTGTCTCGCCGCCAGACATTATACACACTACATGGACTTTCTTTCCGAGAGTATCTTGCCTTTGAGGACATTACAGAAATCTCACCACTTTCTTTAGATAATTTGCTTGACAATCATCTTCATTATGCGATGGACATTACTAAACAGATTAAGGTTGCTCCATATTTCGAGTCTTATCTTGAGCATGGGTATTATCCATTCTATAAAGAATCCTTAACCGACTTTCTCGACCGATTACGGCAAACCGCATCCATTGCAATCGACATCGACCTACCGTCTATAGAAGAGGTATCGTTCGAGACCTTAATAAAGATAAAACGCCTCTTGGTCATAATTAGCGAACAGGTACCATTTGTCCCAAATATGTCCTCGCTGTGGAAAGAGCTCTCCACCAATAACACTTTGGGCATTCGAATGCTATACGCCCTCGACCGGGCAGGAATCCTGTCACTTGTAACAAACAATATCAAAAACTACAAGCACCTATCCAAACCTGACAAGATATTCTTGAACGATACCAACCTCATGCATGCCCTATGCACCAACGTCAACAAAGGCAGTGAGCGAGAAACATTCTTCCATAGCCAGTTGTCGGTCGGACATGAGGTAAGCATACCCTCACAAGGCGATTTTCTTGTAGACAACACCATTCTTTTTGAGGTCGGTGGAAAAAGAAAGACATTCGAACAAATCAAAGATGAATCCAATGGCTACTTGGCAGTGGATGACACCGAGATTGGGCACGCCCACCGCATTCCCCTATGGATGTTTGGACTACTCTACTAAGCACCGGAGAATGCAATTAATACCTCGTACATATCCTACTGAAAATTTTTGCAAAAATACGCATTTTTTTTCAATAGACTTATTTTTTGCATCGTATTTCTCAAATTCTCACAACGACGATGACTTTTCGCTTGGGTTATATATCCGTTATAGTTGAGATAAAAAAGTTTTTTGTATGTCCTAAGAATACACACTTACGCTCGCAATCGTTAATCTTGAAAAAGCCAAACGGAGCTAC
Source organism: Bacteroidales bacterium UBA1208 (assembly GCA_002309955.1). GTDB lineage: Bacteria > Bacteroidota > Bacteroidia > Bacteroidales > P3 > Colimorpha. The sequence continues at coordinate 746 of DBXQ01000031.1, read as the reverse complement.
TGACACAACGACTTCCACACTGTCAACAGCAACCAGCAAGCCTGCGACTCCGTCCGCCTTGCCATGCTGGCACAATACGTAGTGGAACACAAACTCCCCGTCACCCAGTTCCAAGACCCCGGCTGGCCCGCCGTCCCCCTGCCGCTGCAATAACACCCGCACCCATAAACACTATTTGAATGCATGATTGTCTGAGTAATTAATGAATTCGTTATTTCTTTAATGTGTTAATTCATTGGTCAAGGATTCACACATTAACACATTCAAGCATTCAGGCAATCATGATTCTGTAATCCATTTCCATACGGGTATTGTCTCTATTGAATACCCGTCAACACAAGCCATATCACTCTGATTCATCGTTAGTATTACGCCCTTGTCCACTTGCAACTCTTTCATGGCGGCAACAAGTCCACCATACTCACGGTCTTGATTGTCCGTCACCACCTCCTCACAAACCTGAATCAATAGTACCGGCTTCTGATTATCACACACTACAAAATCGCATTCATGCCCATTATTGTTGTAGTAATAAATCTCACGTCCTTGGCGGTATAGTTCAACAAAAACCAGATTCTCCAACCGATGACCTCTGTCCTCAGAAAAGGACGGGGAAAGAATCGACTGTAGTCCCAAATCCACGCAATACACTTTCTTCGGATTCACCAACTGCGAACGATAGGAGAAAGAAAACCTTGGTACTGAAAAAAGCAGATACGCATTCTCCATATACGCCATATAATCCA